>JALYNK010000131.1 GCA_030773235.1 Actinomycetota bacterium
GGTCGCCACCGCCACGGCGGCGGGCGCGGCGCGGTCGAGGCCGAACAGCTCGCGCAGCGCCTCGGCGTACGACGTGGCGGCCGGTGCCTCGGCGAGCTCCTTGACCCGGACGGTCGGCGTGTGCAGCAGCGTGGACACGACGCGGTGCACGGCGCCGGCCACCTCGGCGCGGGCGCGCTCGTCGAGGCTGGGCAGCCGGGCGTCGAGCCGGAGCAGCTCGGACTCCACCACCTCCCGCGCCCGGGAGCGCAGGGCGGCGACGGTCGGGGCGACCCGGCTGGCGCGCTGCCAGGCCAGGAAGGCGCCGACCTCCTCGTTGACGATCGCGCGGGCGGCGGCGACGTCCGCGCCCACCGCCGTGCTGTCCAGCACCCGCTGCAGGGTCTCGAGATCGACGAGGGTCACGCCGGGGAGGTCGCGCACGGCGGGGTCGACGTCGCGGGGCAGCGCGAGGTCGAGGAAGGCGATGGGCCGCCCGCTGCGGGCGGCGACCGCCCGCCGGACCACGTCGACGGGGACGACGGTGCCGGTCGCGCCGGTGGAGGAGACGACGACGTCGGCGGTGCGGAGCGCGTCCTCGAGGCCGTCGAGGCCGATGCCGGTGCCGTCGAGCGACGTGGCGAGGCGGCGAGCGTTCTCGGCGGTGCGGTTGGCGACGGTGATGCGCGCGACGCCGGCGCGCCGCAGGGTGCTGCCGGCGAGCGCGCCCATCGACCCGGCGCCGACGACGAGCACGTCGCGGCCCTCCAGCGGCCCGACGGCGGCGACGGCCCGCTCCAGCCCGACGGACACGAGCGAGCGTCCGGCCTCGTCGATGCCCGTCTCGCTGTGCGCCCGCTTGCCGACGCGCAGCGCCTTCTGGAACAGCTCGTGCAGCACACGTCCGGCGCCCGGGCCGCTGGCGGCGTACGCCCGGCGCAGCTGGCCGAGGATCTGCGACTCGCCGACGACCATCGAGTCCAGGCCGCAGGCGACCTGGAACAGGTGGGCCACGGCCTGGCCCTCCCAGTGCACGTACAGGTGCTCGGACAGCTCGGCGAGCGGCACGCCCGACGCGCGGGCGAGCAAATCGCTCACCGCGTCGACGCCGGCGTGGAAGCCCTCGGTGTCGGCGTAGACCTCGACGCGGTTGCAGGTGGTGAGCACGACGGCCTCGGCGACCGGCACCGGCGCGGCGCCGGCGGGCGCGCGCAGCTGCTCGGCGACCTGCGCGGTGTCGCGCAGCCCGAGGCTGACCTTCTCCAGCAGCGCGACCGGAGCGGTGCGGTGCGAGACGCCCACGACGAGCACGCTCACGTGGCGACCCCCGTCCGGGTGGGATGCGTGGCGCGCGGGGCAGCGGCGACGCGGACCTCGTCGGTCATCGCGGTCGCTCCTGCCCTGCCACTGTCGGGGCACCCCCGTCGGGAACCCTCGTCAGGCTAAACGCCACCAGTCCGGCACGCGAACTCGTGAGTGCGCTCACAGGCCGGTCCGCAGCGCCGCGCGGAGCGCAGCGACGTCCACCCGCCAGTACGCGTGCTCGACGCCGTCGAGCAGGACGACCGGGACCTTGTCGGAGTACGCGCGGTAGTCGTCGTCCGACGCGTCGACGTCGCGCTCGACGTACGCCGCGCCGGCCCGCGCGGCCTCCTGCGCGACGAGCGGCGCGGCCTCGGCGCACAGCGTGCAGCCGACGCGGGTGACGAGCACGACCTCCTCCACCCGCCCGCGGCGCCGCAGCCAGCCGGGCACGCTCACACCCCGCTCTCGCGCAGGCGCGCCTTGCTCACCTTGCCGGTCGCCGTGCGCGGCAGCTCGGCCACGAGCTCGACGGCGGTCGGGCACTTGAAACGGGCGAGCGAGGTCGCGCAGTGCTCGATGAGCTCCTCGGCCGACGGCTGCGCACCCGGCCGCGGCACGACGAGCGCCTTCACCGACTCGCCGGTGTACGGGTGCGGGATGCCCAGCACGGCGGCCTCGGCGACGTCCGGGTGGCGGAGCAGCACCACCTCCACCTCCCGCGGGTAGACGTTGAACCCGCTGACGAGCACGAGCTCACGGCGGCGGTCGACGAGGTGCAGGTCGCCGTCGGCGTCGGCGTACGCCACGTCGCCGGTCGCGTACCAGCCGTCGGCGTCCGGGCCGTCGGCGCCGTCGGGCCAGTAGCCGGAGAAGACGTTGGGCCCGCGCACGACGATCTCGCCGGGGTCGCCGTCCTCCGCCGGCGCGCCGCTCTCGTCGCGCAGCCGCAGCTCCACACCCGGCAGGGGACGGCCCACCGAGCCGGGCTTCGCGGTGCCGCTGACGAGCGTGGTGGCCAGCACCGGCGCGGTCTCGGTGAGGCCGTAGCCCTCGTGGACGTCGTGCCCGGTCGCCGAGCGGAAGCGCTGCTGCACCTCGGGTGCGAGCGGAGCGGCGCCGGACAGGAACAGCCGCACCCCCGAGAGCGCCTCGCGGACGTCGGGGAGCATCGACCAGGCGACGTACACCGGCGGCGCGCCGGGCACGACCGTGACCCCGGCGCGCCGGACGACCTCCGCCGTCTCGACCGGGTCGAACCGCTCGACGAGCACGCCGGTCGCGGCGGTGCGGGCGACGACGTCGAGCGCGGCGTTGAGGCCGTACACGTGCGACAGCGGGAGCACGAGCAGCACGACGTCGTCGGGAGTGGCGACCGGCGGCTGGAGGCTGGACGTCTGCTCGAGGTTGGCGAGCAGCGCGCGGTGGCTCAGCATCGCGCCGCGGGCCCGCCCGCTGGTGCCGGCGGTGTAGAGGACCGCGGCGAGGTCGTCGCCACCCCGGGTGGTGTCGACGGGCGGACCGTCGGTGCGGGCGAGCTCGTCGAGCGCGAGCCCGCCCGGAGCGGCCGCGCCGGCGACGACGACGTGCTCCAGCGCGGGCAGCCCGGCGTTGACCGGCACGGCCACCAGCCCGGCGCGCAGCACGGCGAACCAGGCGACCGGGAAGTCCAGCGTGTTGTCGAGCTGCAGCGCGACGCGGTCGCCGGGCGCCAGCCCCAGCCTCCCCAGCCTCCCCAGCCCGCGGGCGACGCCGTCGACCCGCTCGTCGAGCTCGCGCCAGGACAGCGAGGACCCGGCGGGCATCGTGAACGCCGTCCGGTCGGGCGCGGTGCGCGCCGCCGCGCGCACGAGGTCCGCCACGTTGCCGGTCCCGGCCGAGACGTCCGCCGACGGAGCCCCCACCGGACGGTCGCCGGCCGGGCGCAGTGCGGTCACGGCTCGCGCCTCCCAGAGGAGGGCCCGTCGGGAGGGCCCGGTAAGGACGGGCCCGGGCGCGGGCCCGGGCCGCAGTGTCGCAGACCGGTCCGGACGCCGGGGCGGCGGGACCGTCGTCAGGCGGGGCCGTCGCGCCGCGGTCCGCTCGTCGGGCCGCGCGGGCGCAGCACGGCGAACGGGTCCGTCACCTGCAGCGCCGACGACCGGAACCGGTGCAGCGCGGCGGGCCGTCCGCCCGCCCGGCCCGGTCCGGCCGTCTGCCCCGTCGACTCCAGCACCCCCCGGCGGAGCAGCACGCGCTGCAGGTTGGTGGCGGTGACCGGGTGGCCGAGCGCGGCGGCGTACAGGTCGCGCAGCTCGGCGATCGTGAACACCTCCGGCGCGAGCGCGAACCCGAGGTTCGTGTACGACAGCTTGGCGCGCAGCCGGGCCACCCCCGACGCGACCAGCGAGCCGTGGTCGAACGCGCTGGGCGGCAGGTCGTCGGCGGGGTGCCACGCGGTGTCGGCGGGCAGCGGCGGGTCCGCCCCGGCGGGCACCAGGCCGAGGTACGCGGTGGCCAGGTGCCGCCCGCGCGGGTCGCGATCGGGGTCGCTGCGGGTCTCGAGCTGCTCCAGGTGCGCGATCTCGCGCACGTCGACGTTCTCGGCGAGCTGCCGCGCCACGCAGGCGCCCAGCAGCTCGTCGGGCCGCAGCGGGCCGCCCGGCAGTGCCCACCGGCCGGCGAACGGCGGCTCGGCCCGGCGCCACAGCAGCGTCTGCAGCCGCCGATGGCGCACCTGCAGCACGACCGCGAGGGCGTCGTGCCGGTAGGCGTGCGGCCGGTCACCGGGGTGGCGCTCCGACGACGTCGGCCTCGTCACCGTGCGGACGGACAGCAGCGCGGGAGCACGCCGCAGGCTACGCTGCCGTCGTAAGTATTCGACTGCGGATCGATAACTAGTTGGACCGGAGACCGCCGTGACGCTCGCGATCGACCTGACCGCCACCGCCACCGCCACCGCCACCGCCACCGGACCGCAGTGGCAGGACGAGGTCCGCCGCCTGCTCCGCGAGCGCGACGCCGTGCTGCTGGCGCACAACTACCAGTCGCCGGAGATGCAGGACGTCGCCGATTCCGTCGGCGACTCGCTCGCGCTGTCGCGCGTCGCCGCGGCCAGCTCGGCGTCGACGATCGTCTTCGCCGGCGTCCACTTCATGGCCGAGACCGCCAAGATCCTGTCGCCGGGCAAGACGGTGCTCGTGCCGGACCTCGACGCCGGCTGCTCGCTCGCGGACACCATCACCGCCGAGCAGCTGCGGGCGTGGAAGGCCGAGCACCCCGGCGCGGTCGTCGTCGCGTACGTCAACACGAGCGCGGCGGTGAAGGCGGAGACCGACATCTGCTGCACGTCGTCCAACGCCGTCGACGTCGTGCAGTCGCTGCCGGCCGACGCCGAGGTGCTCTTCCTGCCCGACCAGTTCCTCGGCGCGCACGTCCAGCGGGTCACCGGGCGGTCGCTGCACATCTGGCTCGGCGAGTGCCACGTCCACGCCGGCATCACCCCCGCCCACCTGCGCGAGCGGGTCGCGGCCGAGCCCGACGCCGAGCTGTTCGTCCACCCGGAGTGCGGGTGCACGACGAGCGCGCTGTGGCTCGCGTCGACGGGCGACCTGCCCGCCGAGCGCACGCACGTGCTGTCGACGGGCGGGATGCTCGAGCAGGCCCGGCGCACCACCGCCGAGAAGGTGCTCGTCGCCACCGAGACCGGCATGCTCCACCAGCTGCGGAAGGTCAACCCGCGGACGGTGTTCGAGCCGGTCAACCCGCGGGCGGTGTGCCCGTACATGAAACTCAACACCCCGGAGAAGCTGCTGCGCTGCCTGCGCGACGGCACCGGCGAGGTGACCGTCGACCCCGACGTCGC
>JALYNK010000132.1 GCA_030773235.1 Actinomycetota bacterium
CGCCTGGGCCGGGTGGCGCGGGCGCTCGCCGGCCGCGGCGCGCGGGTCGTCGTGCTGGGCGGACCGGGCGACGCGGAGCGGGTGGCCGTCGTCGCGGCCGCCGCGGGAGGCGGGGTGGACACGGTCGTGGGCGGGCTGTCGCTCGGCGGCTGGTCGGCACGCTGCGCCGCGCGTCGCTGTTCCTCGGCAACGACAGCGGGCCGCGCCACCTCGCCGCCGCCGTCGGCATGCCGACGGTCGCCGTCTTCACGTACGCCAACTCCGCCGACGTCGTCCCGCTGCTGCGCACGTGGCACCGGCTCGAGGTCTCGTGGCACGGCGGCTGCCCCGTCTGCGACGCCCGGATGCTCGACGACGTCTGCGGGCACGGCGCGAGCGTCACCGGCGACGTGCCGCTCGAGCGGGTCCGGGAGATGGCCCTCGAGCTGTGGGACCAGGTGGTCGCCGCCGGGCGCACCGACCGCGACGCGGCCTGCCCGGACGGGGAGGTGGGTCCGCGCCGGAGCGGGTAGCCCGCAGCCGTCCTCCTCGTACGCCACCTGCCCGCTGGGAGTCTCCGCTGAGCACCGCCGACCTCCTCCGCCGCACCGCGGCCGACACGTACGGCTGGTCGGAGCTGCGCCCCGGCCAGCTCGAGGCCATGGAGTCGGTGATGGCGGGGCGCGACACGCTCGTCGTCATGCCGACCGGCTCCGGCAAGAGCGCGATCTACCAGGTGCCCGCGGTGCTCCTCGACGGGCCGACCGTCGTGGTGTCGCCGCTCATCGCGCTGCAGCGCGACCAGGTCGCGGCGCTGCAGGAGCACGAGGACAGCGGCGGCGCGCTGGCGGCCAACAGCAGCCTGTCCGAGAGCAAGCGCGAGGAGGCCTTCGAGCGCCTGTCGGCCGGCGACGTCGAGTTCTTCTTCCTCGCGCCCGAGCAGCTGGCCCGCGAGGACGTCGTCGAGGCGCTGCGGGAGGCGCAGCCCTCGCTGTTCGTCGTCGACGAGGCGCACTGCATCTCCTCGTGGGGCCACGACTTCCGGCCCGACTACCTCCGGCTCGGGCAGGTCGTCGAGCAGCTCGGCCACCCCACCGTGCTGGCGCTCACCGCCACCGCCGCGCCGCCCGTCCGCGACGAGATCGTCGAGCGGCTCGGCATGCGCGACGGCAACTGCGTCGTGCGCGGGTTCGACCGGCCCAACCTCCACCTCGAGGTGCAGGCGTTCCGCGAGGAGGACGACAAGCGCGAGGCCGTCGTCATGCGCGCGATGGGCGAGCCGAAGCCCGGCATCGTCTACACCGCGACCCGCAAGAGCGCCGAGGCTTACGCCGAGGCGATGGCGGAGCTGGGGATCTCGTCGGAGGCGTACCACGCCGGCCGCAAGGCCGCGGACCGCAACGGCGTGCAGCAGCGGTTCATGGACGGCGAGGTCGACGTCGTGGTCGCGACGACCGCGTTCGGCATGGGCATCGACAAGGCGGACGTGCGCTTCGTCCTCCACTCCGAGATCGCCGAGTCGGTCGACAGCTACTACCAGGAGATCGGCCGCGCCGGCCGCGACGGCGAGCCCGCCGAGGCCGTCCTCTTCTACCGCGAGGCCGACCTCGGGCTGCGCAAGTTCTTCGCCTCGTCGAGCCCGGACGAGGAGGCGCTGCGCAAGGTCGTCACGCTGGTGCAGCACGCCGAGGAGCCGGTGGCCCCCAAGGAGCTGGCGTCGGAGATGGACATGACGACCTCGCGCACGACCGGCCTGGTGAACCTGCTCGAGGAGGCCGGCGGCGTCGAGACCGACGAGCGCGGCGAGATCCTGCCCGCGGAGGACAAGGTGTCGCCGGCCGAGCTGGCCGAGGCCGCCGTCGAGGTCGCCGAGTCGCGGCGCAAGGTGGAGCAGTCCCGCGTCGCGATGGTGCGCGGCTACGCCGAGACGCAGGGCTGCCGGCGCCAGTACCTCCTGTCGTACTTCGGCGAGCAGCTCGACGAGCCCTGCGGCAACTGCGACACCTGCGAGGCCGGTACGGCGCAGGAGCAGCCCGACGCCGACGAGTCGCCGTTCCCGCTCCAGGGACGGGTGGAGCACAAGGAATGGGGCGAGGGCGTGGTCATGCGTTACGAGGGCGACCGGATCGTCGTGCTCTTCGACGAGGTCGGCTACCGCACCCTGTCGCTGCCCACCGTCCTCGAGCGCGAGCTGCTGAAGGCGCTGTGAGCCCGCGCGAGGTCGACGCCGTCGTCATCGGCGGCGGGGCCGCGGGGCTCGCCGCCGCCTCCTGGCTCGGCCGCTACCGGCGCTCGGTCGTCGTGGTCGACAGCGAGGAGTACCGCGCCGGCATGGCCGACAGGAGCCACGGCTATCTCGGCCGCGACCCCCAGACACCCCTCGACCTCATCGCCCGCGGGCGCGAGGAGGTCTGCGCGTACCCGACGGCGGAGTTCCGCTTCCGCCGGGTCGAGCAGCTCCGGCGCCGCGACGACGGCCTGTTCGCCGTCGACGACGACCTGCTCGCCCACCGCATCGTGCTCGCCTGTGGCGTGCAGGACGTCTTCCCGATGGTGAAGGGCATCTCGACGCACTACGGCGCCGGCGTCTTCCACTGCCCCGCGTGCGACGGGTACGAGGCGCGCGACAAGGACGTCGTCGCGCTCGGCTGGGACCCGCACCTCGTGGGCTTCTCGCACACGCTGCTCAACTGGGCGCGCTCGGTCACCGTCGTCACCAACGGCCAGCGCTTCCGGGGCGACGACGCGTGCCGCACGGTGCTCGCCGAGCACGAGACGGAGCTCGTCGAGCAGGACGCCGTGCGGTTCGTCGGCGAGCGCGGCGACCTGCACGGGCTGGAGCTCGCCGACGGCCGCGTGCTGCCGACCCAGCTGGTGTTCTTCTCCATCACCCACCACCCGCGCACCGACCTGGCCGAGGCGCTGGGCTGCGAGCTCGACGACGAGGGGTACGTGCGGGTCGACCAGGAGGGCAAGACGTCCGTCGACGGCGTGTACGCCGCCGGCGACCTCACGCCCGGGCTGCAGCTCGTCCAGGTGTCCGCGGGCTCCGGCGCCATCGCGGGCGTCGGCGCGGCGCAGTCGTTCTTCGGCCAGCGCGGTGCGCCCACCTCACCGGACCCTGCTCCCGACCCCACCGTGCCCGGCCAGGGGGGCTGACTGCGGTGATGGCCGGGCCGGGTGACGTCGAGCTCGACCTCGAGTTCGCGTACACCTCCTGGGACGCGTCCTGCCGCGACCCGAGCCCCACGCTCCAGCAGTGCCGCCGGCGCCGTGGCCACGACGGCGACCACGCCGCCGGCTTCGGCGACGCCCGCCTCCGCTGGCCCGGCTGACCCTCCCGCCCGGACATCGACCTACCGGTCACTCCTCCCGAGCCGCTTGTCCGTCCGGGCCGCCGTGATCCGGCCGTGCGCAGGTCGCTGCGGACGCACAAGCCCGCTCGTGGTGCCACTTGTCCGTCCGGGCCGCCGTGATCCGGCCGTGCGCAGGTCGCTGGGGACGCACAAGGGGCGTCAGGCGGGCTCTCGTCCGCAGCGGGCGCGGCACGACGGAACCGGGGCCTACGCGGACAGCACGACGCCCCGCCCTCCGTTCGGGGAGGACGGGGCGTCGGACGTGCGGGAGGACTAGTGGACGGCGTCGCGGATCGCGCTGCCGGCGGCACCGACGGTGCCGGTGACCGCGGAGCCGATGGCGCTCGGCAGGCCGAGCACCGTGCCCTTGGCGACCTCGGTCGGGCGCTGCAGCTCCTCGTGGATGTCGCTGCTGAGCAGGATGCCGGCGGTCAGCGCCGGGATGACCCACTGCAGGATCTTGAGCTGCTTCTGCGCCTGCTGGACGTCGTGCGGCGTCGTCGAGAGCGAGTCGGTGCCGCCCGCCACCGGGACGTCACCGGCGTTCTGCATCTTCTTGCCGAGCACCCGCGAGTAGGCGGTGGCGGCGAGGGCGGCGGCGGTCAGTGCCATCTTGATGTTGGTCTGGCGGAGCACGTCCTGCTGGGTGGCGACCCGGCTCTTGTTCTCCTTGAGCAGCTGGGCGCCGCCGATGAGGTGAGCACCGATGGCGACGGCGTTGACCGGCGTCCAGCGGGCCCAGCCGGCGTTCGCGACCCGCGCGCGCTGGCGGGGGTCGTCGACGTCGGCCGCCGCGCCGTTGATGCCGATGGCGCCGTTGAGGCTGCCGCCGAACCAGGCGGCGAGGCCCGCGTCGTGCAGGAAGTGCGCGAAGGTGTTGCGCTGTGCCATGAGGTGTCCTCCGAGGACTCGAGGGGTGATCGCGAGCGTCTCTGCGACCGCCTACCCCCCGCCGTCCGGGCCCGAACCCTCCGCCACGCCGCCTGCGGAACGCGCGTCGCGCCTGCCGCGCGGCGCAACGGTGACGGGTTCGGTCAGGTGTACAAGGGGTAGTCGCGCCGGTCACCACCCTCGTCGCTGCGCGGTACGCCCCCCGCCCGCCCGGTCCCCGGAGCTGTCTTGTCGTACTTCGCCGCCGCTGTCGCCCGCACGGCCGACGGTTGGACGGGGCAGGAGGTCGATCTCCGCGAGGTCGAGGACCTCGAAGCGCTGGCGGACGTGCTGCGCGAGCTCACGGGCAGCGGCCCCGGCCCGGCGCTGCTGCTGCTCGAGGAGAACGACGAGTACCTCGCGGTGGTCCGCGTGGACGGCGGGTCGACCGCCCTCGACGAGCCGCGGGTCCTCCTGTCCGACCGCCGCGCGGTGCAGCTCAGCGACGTCGCCGCGCTGCTGTGGGAGGACGCGCCCGCTCCGGTGGCCGGTGACGACGACGAGGGACCCCGGCCGGTCGCCGAGCCGGTCGGCGACGCCGGGCTGCTCAGCGACCTCGGCACGTCGGCCGACGAGCTGCTCCAGTTGTGCGCGGAGGAGGGGCTGCTGCCCGCCGACGTGCTCACCGAGATCTGTGAGCGCGCGGGGTGCGCGGAGGCGCTGGAGCAGGTCCGCGAGGGGTGAGCGCGCGGTCGGCGTACGAGCCGGCCATGCGCCTCGCCCTCGCGCAGGCCGAGCTGGCCCCCGGGCACGGCGATGTGCCGGTCGGGGCCGTGGTCCTCGATGCCGCGGGGGGCGTGCTGGCACGCGCCCACAACGACCGCGAGGGCGCGGGC
>JALYNK010000133.1 GCA_030773235.1 Actinomycetota bacterium
GCTCGGGGTGGCACCTGTCGCTGTACCCGCAGGCCGGCGAGGGGGGCGGCTCGTTCCGCTACTCCCGGCCGTGCAAGCCGGCCCGTGGGCCGCCTGACCCGGAGCGGTCCGCGATCGAGGCGGCGCGTCAGGCGCGTACGAAGGTCCGCCGGTACTGCGCGGCGAATCGGCTCAACCGACTCGGGACGCTGACGCATCGCGGGGCCGGCTGTCACGATCCGAGGGAGCTGCGCGCGCACGTCGGCGCCTTCTTTCGCACGCTGCGCGCGGACCTGGGGGGTCGGCCGCTGCCGTACCTGTGGACCGCCGAGTGGCACAAGAGCAACCACGGACTGCATGTGCACTTCGCGGTGGGTCGGTACGTCCCGCCGGGACCTGATCGAACGCGTGTGGGGACGCGGCTTCGTGCACATCAAGCTGCTCGGGGACCTGCCGGTCGGGTCGACCTCGCTGGACGAGGCACGGCAGGCGGCGCGCTACCTGTCCCAGTACTTGGGCAAGGCCTTCCGGAGGAGCAGACGTAGCGGCGGACGTCCTCGCGGGCAGCGCTCTAGAGGATGTGCTGGCAGCGGTGGCAGCGCAGCAGGCCGGACAGCAGGAAGCGGCGGGGGCTGCGCCGGCCGCTGGTTCTCTGCTCGGCAGCGGGACAGGATCCGCGAGCGCGGCTGCTCGCTGATGATCGGCTCCCACACGGCCTTGCCGATGACCTCCCCTTGGTGGTTGCGCAGGCCGGCGATCCGGCCGGACGCGAGCAGCGCGCCGAGCGTCGGGGTGCGCCACGGCTTGCCGCTGACGGTGGGGATGCCTTGCTCGTCTAGCCATCTCGCAAGGGACCGCACGCTTTCACCGGCCAGGAACCGGTCCGCAAGTGTGCGGGTGGTCTGCGCCTCGTCGGGCCTGATGATGACCCTGTTGTCGTTGTAGCCGAAGGGTCGCTGGTGGCCGCCGTGCGGCAGGCCTGCCTCGGCGTTCTGCAGCATCTTGCGCTTGACCCGTCGGCTCTTGGTCGAGGACTCGTTCGTAGCGACGGCCAGCAGCATCCGCAGGACCATCAGCCCGTCGCCGTTGCCGACGTCCAGGTCGCCACCGGTCACGAACCGGACGTGGCGAACCTTCGCGGCGGTCAGCACGTCGAGGAACTGCTCGAGCTCGATGGGCCGCCGGGTCAGCCGGTGCACGTGGTAGATCAGCACCCAATCCCGCGAGCCGTCCGCCAGGTCGGTCAGCATCCGCTCGTACTCCGGGCGGTGCTTGCCGCTGTACGGGAACAGGTCGTTGTCGACGTACTCGTCCCCGACCGGCCAGCCGAGGTCGGCTGCGAGCTTGCGGCAGTCCTGCAGCTGACGCTGCACGCCGAGCGTCGTGCCGTCCTGGTCGCTGCTGATCCGGGCGTAGATCGCAGCTGCTCGCACAGGCGTTGCCATGGGGGGCGACTAGCGATGGATGGGCAGCCTCGTCCTGCTCTGCACCCAGCACCACCACGACCACCACGACCGCGGCCACCACCTCCAACACCGCGACGGCAGACGCCTCACCACCACCGGCTGGGCAGGCGGGCCGTAGGAGGTGCTGCCGAGGCCGACGCCGAACCGCCCCGCGACGTGGCTGGGCGTCTGCTGCCTGCTCGTGTGCAGGTCGACGAGCACGACCGGGGAGCGGCTCTACCCCGGGGGGCCCGGGTGCTGCTCGGGGTTGGTGAGCAGGGCGGTGAGGCTGTCGTGCTCCTCACCGCAGGCCGGGCAGCCGAGCAGGTGCGCGGCCATGCCGGGTACGGCGGCGTCGGCGTCGGCGCCGGCGAGTTCGAGCTCGACGTAGCGGTCGAGCTCGGCGAAGCAGACGTCGCAGCTGACTTCGGGCTGGCCGGGTCCCAGCAGGCGGCGCAGCGGCGTGAGAGCGGGCTGGGGAGCCATCAACTGTCCTTCCCGGCCGGAGCGGTGGTGGCCACGAGACCTTGTTCGTGCAGGGAGGTGCGGAGCCTGCGGCGGGCGTCGTGCAGGGTCTTGTACAGCGCTCCGCGGGTGGTGCCGAGCCGTTCGGCGAGCACGTCGATCGGTACCCCGCTGATGGTGAGCGCGACCAGCACCCGGCGCTGGTGCGCGGTGAGCACGGCGTTGATGCCGTGCTGCACCGCCTCGAGCAGCTCGCGGTGCTCGACGCTGCCGGCCGGTCCGCTGTCCTGGTCGGGCAGCAGCGCCCAGGCCTCCGGCTCCAGGGGGATCTCGCGGCCCTGCCACCCGCGGCGGCGAGCCTTGGTCGAGGTTTCGTACACCGCGAACTTGTAGGCCCAGGTGGTGAAGCGGCTCAGCCCGCGGAAGGTGTCGAGCCGGGCCAGCACCGACACGCAGGCGTCGTCGGCGGCCTGCACGGCCAGGTCCTCGAGGTCGCCGTAGGCCAGGTGGCCGAGCGAGCCGCGCCGGCGGGACACCTCGAAGCGCGCGGCGCGCAGCAGCAGTTCGTGCAGCGCTCGGACCGCCTCCTCGCGCTGCGGTCCCTGTGCATGCAGCGCCGACAGCCACGCCGTGGACTCGGCGTCCAACGTCACAGCGGGCTCGGCGGCGGGCTGGTGCTGCAGCTCGGTGTCGGCCGGGGGTCGGGTCATCCTCGCCGGACCTCATCGTCGTCGGCCGGCGCGAGGATGCGCGTGGCCAGCCCGGGTGGGCAGCCGCGCTCCAGCAGCTCGAGCAGCGCGTGCAGGTCCCAGCGCAGGTCATCGGCCACCGACGCGGCCAGCACCGGGTCCAGGCCGGCGCCGGTCAGGTACTGGTAGCGCCAGCCGATCAGCTCGTGGCGTGGAGCGGCCCCGACGCCACCGTGCAGTGCATGCATGACCGGTGAGTGTCCGGCCCGCCCGCTGTCTTACCTCTCGGCCGCCCCTGACGTCGGGCTGACGGTCCTGGCCCGGCGGTCGACCCGCGACCCAGGGCGTGCAGGTAAGAGCCCGGGCGCCACGGTCACCAACTCCTGCAGCGGCATCAGACGTCAGCAGGCAGGAGCGCCGACGCGGTGGCCGTGGCACGCCGCCCGCACTCCCCGCCTGCTCCAGGAGCTCTTCATGACGGCTGCACCGACCTCCCCGGGCGCGATCGCGCGAGGACGACGAACCACACACCGGCGCCGCCGAGAACGGCTCGTTGCGCGCTCCGACGTGACGCGTCGCTCGTCGGTCGACCGCGCCGGAGGCCTGCGGGTGCTGCGGGTCGTCGCGGCCGCCGCGCTGGTCGTCTCCGCCTACGTCCACGTGGACCTCGCCCGGCGCGTGTACGGGTTCAGTGCTGAGCAGCTGACCGTGGGTGATCTGTTCCTGGCTCAGGCGGGAGCGGCGACCAGCGCCGCGCTGGCTCTGCTGCTGCGTCCGGGGTGGCTGACCTGGGCGCTGGCCGCGCTGGTCGGGTTCGGGTCCCTGGCTCCGCTGGTGCTCACCGTGTACGTGGCGGTACCCGCCGTCGGGCCGTTCCCGGCGATCTACGAGCCGGGCTGGTACCCGGCGAAGACTGCCGCGGCGGTGGCGGCCGGGCTCGCCGGCGCTGCCGGCACCGCAGGGCTGCTCCTGACCCGCCGCCCGACCGGGCGCGCCACCGCAACGACCCGTCGGGCAGCAGCGTGACCCGGCCGCACGACGTCAGAACGCGGCGCAGGTGAGAGCCGGCTGACGAGCGCTACTCACCAGCCAGACGGCCCGGACGACAGCACGACCAGCACTGGTACGCCCACCGACGGCGGGAGACGCAGCACATGAGCACGCCCAGCACGACGATCATCGTGGGTGCGAGCCTGGCCGGAGCGACGGCGGCGAGCGCCCTGCGGGAGGAGGGCTTCGACGGGCGGATCGTGCTGCTCGGCGAGGAGCGGGAGCTGCCGTACGAGCGGCCGCCCCTGTCCAAGGGCTGTCTGACCGGCGACACACCCCGCGGGCAGGTGTTCCTGCACGAGGAGGGCTTCTACGCCGAGCACGACATCGAGCTGCGCACCGGCACCCGGGTGGGCGAGCTGGACCTCGCCGCCGGCCAGGTGCCGCTGCAGACCGGGGAGCGGGTGGGGTTCGACCGGCTGCTGCTGGCGACCGGCGCCGCGCCGCGCCGGCTGCAGGTGCCCGGCGCCGATCTCGCCGGCGTCCACTACCTGCGCGACCTCGCCGACGCCGACGCGCTGCGCGAGCGGTTCGCCGAGGGCGGCCGGGTGGTGGTGGTCGGAGCGGGCTGGATCGGCGCGGAGGTCGCCGCCTCGGCGCGGTCGCAGGGACTGGACGTCACGGTGCTGGACCCCGCCCCCGTGCCGCTGGCGCGGGTGCTCGGTCGGCAGGTCGGCGAGTTCTTCCGCGATCTGCACGCCGGCCACGGGGTGCGGCTGCTGCTGGGCACCGGCCTCGACCGGTTCGAGGGCGCCGGTCGGGTGCAGCGGGTGGTCACCAGCGACGGGCGGCGCCTGGACGCGGACCTGGTGGTGGTCGGGGTCGGGGTGCAGCCCCGCACCGAGCTGGCTGAACGGGCCGGGCTGACCGTCGACGACGGCATCGTCGTCGACGAACTGCTGACGAGCAGCGATCCGCGGGTGTTCGCCGCCGGCGACGTCGCCCGGGCCCGGCACCCCTTCTACGGCGAGCACGTGCGGGTCGAGCACTGGGGCACCGCCCGCGACCACGGGACGGCCGTCGCCCGCAGCATGCTGGGCCGGGGCACCCCGTACCAGGCGCTGCCGTTCTTCTTCTCGGATCAGTACGACGTCGGCCTGGAGTACCGCGGTCGCGCGAGCGCCGGGGACCGGGTGCTGTTCCGCGGCGACCCAGCGACGGGGGAGTTCCTGGCCTTCTGGGTGCGGGACCGCCGGGTGCTGGCCGCGATGAACGTCAACACCTGGGACGTCGACGACGACGTCGACGCCCTGATCCGGTCCCGGAGCGAGGTCGACCCCGACCGGCTCGCCGACCCCGACGTGCCGCTGACCGAGGTGTCCGGGCAGCCGGTCGCGGCCGGCGGCACGGCTCGCCGGAGCGGGCTCGGCGGCTTCGTCGCCGGGCGCGTGAGCTTCGTGCGCCGCTTCGTCGCCGACCGGTTCACCCCGGCCGACGACCTCCCGGCGGAGCAGCTGGCCCGCG
>JALYNK010000134.1 GCA_030773235.1 Actinomycetota bacterium
GTGCTGGTGGTCGAGGACGAGCCGACGGTGAAGGAGCTCGTGGCGATGCGTCTGCGCGCCGCGGGGCACCGGGTGGTGGCCGCGGCCACGGCGGCGGAGGCGGTGCAGGTCGTCGGCGACCGCGGCGTGCCGGACGTCGCCGTGCTCGACGTCGGGCTGCCCGACACGGACGGGTACGCGCTGCTCGAGCAGCTGCGCTCGACGGCCGACCGCTCCTTCGGCGTCATCTTCCTGAGCGCGACGCCGACGAGCGGGCCGTCACACGGGGCCGCGCCACGGGCGCCACCTACCTGACCAAGCCGTTCGTCGCGAACGCGCTGCTCGCCGCCGTCGACCGCGCGGTCGCTCCCGCGCCGGAGGACGCCTGGTGACCGGCGCCCTCTCCGGCAGCGGCACCCTCGACGGGGACGTCCTGGACGGCGACGTGCTCGCCGACCTGCTGACCCTCGGCGACGCGGTCGTCGCGCTCCTGCCGGACCACGACGTCGCGTTCCGCGCCGGGCTCGTCGAGCTCGGCGCGGCGGCCGCCGCGGGCGCCGCTCCGCAGGTCGAGCGGCTCGCGCACTCCCTGAAGGGGAGCAGCGCGTGCATGGCCGCCCGGCAGGTGGCCGCCAGGTGCGCCGGCATCCAGGCCGACGCGGCGCACGGCCGCTGCCCGCGGCCGACCGAGCTGGCCGCGCTGCACGCCGAGCACGAGCGCGCGGTCTCCGCGCTGCAGCGGGTCCTCGGCACCGCCTAGGTCCACCAGGTGCGCCGCCGGCGCGCGGGGGGAACAGCCGCGGCGTGCTCGCCGCCGTCTACCGCGCCCCCGGCCCGTCCGACGTGCTCCGCGTCGAGGAGCTGCCCGAGCTCGAGCCGGGTCCGGGCGAGGTCCGCGTCAGGCTGAGGGTCGCCGGCGTCAACCCCACCGACTGGAAGCTG
This sequence comes from Actinomycetota bacterium, assembly GCA_030773235.1. GTDB lineage: Bacteria > Actinomycetota > Actinomycetes > Mycobacteriales > SCTD01 > JALYNK01. Next base: position 922 of record JALYNK010000134.1, read on the forward strand.
CGCAGCCGCACCGCGCCCGACGGGCTGCAGGTGCCGGGGCAGGACGGCGCGGGCGACGTCGTCGCCGTCGGCGAGGGCGTCGACCCGGCGCGCGTCGGTGAGCGCGTGTGGGTCTGGTTCGCCGCGGCCCGCGGGCGTCGCTGGGGCACGGCCGCGCAGGAGACCGTGGTGCCTGCCCGGCAGGCGGTCCGGCTGCCTGACGGCGTGTCGTACGACCAGGGCGCGGCGCTCGGGATCCCCGCGATGACGGCCTGGCATTGCCTGTTCGCCGACGGGCCGCTGGACGGCCGCACGGTGCTCGTCGCCGGCGGCGCGGGCGCGGTGGGCAACGCGGCCGTGGCGCTCGCCCGGCGCGGGGGCGCCCGCGTCGTGACGACGGTCAGCGGCGCGGACAAGGCGGGAGCGGCCGAGCGGGCCGGCGCCCACGTCGTGCTCGACCGGCGCAACGACGACCTCGCCGCGCAGGTCCGGCGGGCGGCACCGGAGGGCGTGCACCGGGTGGTCGAGGTGGCGCTCGGGGCGAACCTCCGGCTCGACCTCGACGTCCTCGCGCCGCACGGCGTCGTGTCGACCTACGCCGACGACCCGCTGCACGACGTGCCCGTCCGCGAGCTCATGGTGCTCAACGGGGTGCTGGCCTTCTTCCTGATCTACGGCGTGCGCGACCCGGACCTCGACGCGGCGGTCGCCGGTGTCGCCGGCGCGCTGGCGGAGGGTGCGCTCCCCGCCCTGCCGGTGCACCGCTACCGGCTGGCCGAGGTCGCCACCGCGCACGACGCCGTGCAGGCCGGGACGTACGGCAAGGTCCTGCTGGACCTGCCGGGCTCAGACCCGGCGGCCGCTCAGCAGTCGTAGCGGCAGGGGTACATCCGCCACGCCCGCAGGTCGCCCTGCGGGTCGAACAGGTAGCCGCCGTCGCCCATGTAGGTCGGCGAGGACGTGGCGTTCTCGAAGATCGGGGCGCTGAGGCCCCAGTAGAAGCGCGTCCCGGTGTTCGAGCCCCTGCCCGCGTGCACGTACACAGCGCTGCCCGCGCGCACCTTCGCGCCGCTCGGGAAGACGTAGCCGCGCTGCAGGTAGCCCCGGGCCGCCGAGTCGCGCACCCGCCACCCGGCCAGCGGGACGTCGTACCCCGAGTGGTTCTCGACCTTGATCCACTCGCCGTTGACGTTGGTGCCGTCGTTGCCCTCGGCGTCCCAGTTGACCCGCACCCGCAGGTCCGCGCTCTGGTACGGCCCGGAGCCGCAGGCGTCGCGGTCCCAGATGCCGCGCCCGAGGCCGGCGGCGTACTGGGCGGCCTTGGCGGCGGCGAGGTTGCGGGCGTACTCCGTGCCGTTGGCGAGGAACAGGCCGTGGCCCCGGTCGAGCAGCTCCTGCGACACGTCGCGCCAGGCGCCGTCGGCGTAGCGCCACACGGTGCGGCGGTAACGCGAGCCCGACATCGACGAGGCGTCCTGCGCGGTGAGCTTGACGGTCTTGCCCAGCACCAGCGAGCGCAGCGCCCGAGCGGCCGGGACGGCGTGGCACTCGCCCCGCCAGTCGTCCGGGTCGTTGGCGTAGCGCGTGAGCTCCATCGCGTTGATGCCGGTCATCCGCACCCGGACCGGGGTGCTGGTGCCGTCGCCCTTGACGTCCACGTCGAGAGTGTCGCCGTCGCCGATGTGGACCACGGTGCCGTACACGGTGACGGGGCCCGCCGCGGTGGCCGGGGCAGGCGCGGTGGCGAGCGGAGCGGCGGTGGCGGCGGCGGCCAGGACGAGAGCGGCACGGCGACGGAAGGCAGCACGGGGCACGAGGGACTCCTGGGAGGATCGAGGCTCGAGCAGGACGTCGGCGTCCGAGGTGCCCCGCTTGAGCGGGCCTGGAGGGGGTCCGGACGACGTGTGACTACGTGTCGCATTTGCGCTGTCACGGACGGTACTCGTGCTATGTCCGACTCACCAGAGGGTGCCCGTGCGACCTGCGCCACACCGCGCGGAGGGATCGGGCCCAGCGGCTCGGCAGGGCTGCGGACGCGACCGGGCTCGTAGATTCACGGGCATGGCCGAGAACAGGTCCGACCGGCTGGTCTGGATCGACTGCGAGATGACGGGGCTCGACCTGTCGTCGGACCTGCTCATCGAGGTGGCGGCGCTCGTCACCGACAGCGACCTCAACGTGCTCGGCGACGGCGTCGACGTGGTCATCGGGGCGTCGCAGGAGGACCTCGCCCGCATGGTGCCGGTGGTCCGTGACATGCACGCGTCGTCCGGGCTGACCCAGCAGGTGCTCGCGTCCCGGGTGACGCTGCAGGAGGCAGAGCAGCAGGTCCTGGCGTACGTCCGCGAGCACGTGCCGGAGGCGCGCAAGGCGCCGCTGTGCGGCAACTCGATCGCCACCGACCGCGGGTTCGTGACCCGCGACATGCCGGAGCTCGACGCGTGGCTGCACTACCGGATGGTCGACGTGAGCTCGGTCAAGGAGCTGGCGCGCCGCTGGTACCCGCGGGCGTACTACCAGGCGCCGGTCAAGGCGGGCGGCCACCGGGCGCTCGCCGACATCACCGAGTCGGTGCGCGAGCTGGCGTACTACCGCTCGACGATCATGGTGCCGCAGCCGGGGCCGACCAGCGAGGAGGCCGCCGCGGTCGCGCGCTCGCTCCTGCCCGAGGCTCCGCCGGCCGTCGACGGGACGCCTCCGGCGACCCTCGCCGAGCCCGGCCCGGAGGCTCCCTGAGCGGCTAACATGCTCGGCGCACCATGGTGGGTGTAGCTCAGCTGGCAGAGCACCGGGTTGTGATCCCGGTTGTCGCGGGTTCGACCCCCGTCACTCACCCAGATCCGACCGCAGGTCCGCGCCTTCCCCTGCCAGCGCTGATCCGGTCTCTCGAGACGCCTCGTCGTGCGACAGTGGAGGTGCCCCGTCCGCGGACGGGTTGCACGGCTCGGGGCAGGACCGGCGTCGCCGGAGGCCCCGTCGGCCCGGGAGCGCGTCATGAGCAAGGACAAGGGCGGCCGCGCCGCCAAGAAGCCCAAGGCTCCGAAGAACATCAAGGTCACCGGGCAGACGCCCGCAGCTGGCAGCGGAGCGGTCAGCGCGAGCACTGCGAAGGCCAAGGGCTAGCGGCAGCGCCAGACCTCAGCCACCCCGGACACCGGCGCTGCTGAGGCCGGACGCCCGGCAGCGGCCGGTCGGTCAGTGCCCGGGCGTCCCGGCCGCGTGCCCGCCGCGCGCCCGAGTCACGAGGGCGGCCGCGAGCACGACGACGGCGCCGACCGCGAGGCCGACCACCGCACTGGCGAGCGTGTTGACCAGCCAGGTGACGAGACCGCTGAGCGCGCCGGCGGCGCGGCCCGCGGCCCCCTCGAGGGAGTGCACCAGCCCGTACGGACTGTGCCAGCCGAGCTCGTCGACGCCGACCAGCAGGATGTGCCCGCCCACCCACAGCATCGCCGCGGTGCCGACGACAGCGATGACGGCGAGCAGCCGGGGCATGCCCTTGACCAGGCCGCGGCCGACGCGGGCGACCCCGGCCGACGGGCGCTGGGCGAGCTTCAGCCCCACGTCGTCCATCTTCACGATCACACCGACGACACCGTAGACGAGCACCGTGATGCCCACCGCGACGACCGCGAGGATCAGCGCCCTGCTCAGCAGCGGCTGCTCGGCCACCTCGTTGAGGGCGATGACCATGATCTCGGCTGACAGGATGAAGTCGGTCCGCACGGCGCCGGAGACGACCGTCTGCTCGTCCGGCAGGGCGTCCACGGACTCCCCGTGCTCGCCGTCGTGGCCGCCGACCTTCTCCCACACCTTGTGCGCGCCCTCGTAGCAGAGGTAGGCACCGCCGACCATGAGGATCGGGGTCAGCAGCCCCGGCAGCACCTGGCTCAGCAGCAGCGCGACCGGCAGGATGATCAGGAGCTTGTTGCGCAGCGATCCGACCGCGATCCGGCGGATGATCGGGAGCTCGCGGTCGGCCGTGAGACCGCGCACGTACTGCGGCGTGACGGCGGTGTCGTCGACGACGACGCCGGCGGCCTTCGCGCTCGCCCGGCCCGCCGCCAGCCCGATGTCGTCGACCGACGCGGCCGCGGCCCGCGCCAGGGTGGCCACGTCGTCGAGCAGGGCGACCAGGCCGCCGCTCACCGCGTGCCCCGCGTGGTGCCCCGCG
>JALYNK010000135.1 GCA_030773235.1 Actinomycetota bacterium
GTCGTCGCTGGCGGCGGCACCGCGGGGCACGTCGAGCCCGCGCTCGCGCTCGCCGACGCGCTGCGCCGTCTCGACCCGTCGATCGCCGTCACCGCGCTCGGCACCGCGACGGGGCTCGAGGCCCGGCTCGTGCCCGCGCGCGGCTACGAGCTCGCCGAGATCCCGCGGGTCCCGCTGCCGAGGCGGGTGACCCCGGAGCTGCTGCGCGTCCCGACGCGGGTCGTCGGGGCGGTGCGCGCCACGCGGGCCCACCTCGAGCGGGTCGGGGCGGACGTCGTCGCCGGGTTCGGCGGCTACGTCGCGCTGCCCGCGTACCTGGCCGCGCGCCGCCGCGGCACTCCGCTCGTCGTGCACGAGGCCAACGCGCGCGCCGGGCTCGCCAACCGGGTCGGCGCCCGCCTCACGCCCTACGTCGCCGCCGCCGTCGACGGGACGGGGCTCCCGCGCGCGCGGGTGCTCGGGATCCCGCTGCGCCCGCAGATCGCCGGGCTCGACCGGGCGGCCGTGCGGGCCGAGGCACGCCGGGCGTTCGGCCTCGCACCGGACGGTCCGGTGCTGCTCGTCACCGGCGGGTCGCAGGGCGCGCAGCGGGTCAACGCCGCGGTCGCCGGGGCCGCAGCGGCGATGGCGGCCGCCGGGGTCCAGGTCCTGCACGTCGCCGGGCCCGCACAGGCCGCCGCGGTACAGGCGCAGGTCGGCGAGCGGCGCACCCACCTGGTCCTGCCGTACGTCGACCGCATGGACCTCGCGTACGCGGCCGCTGACCTCGTCGTGTGCCGGGCCGGAGCGCTGACCTGCGCCGAGCTCGCCGCCGTGGGGCTGCCGGCGGTCTACGTGCCGCTGCCGATCGGCAACGGCGAGCAGGCCCTCAACGCGCGGCCCGTCGTCTCCGCCGGCGGCGGGGTCGTCGTGCCCGACGCCGAGCTCGATGCCGCCGCAGTGGAGCGCGTCGTGCTGCCGCTGCTGCGCGACCCCGCACGCCTGGCCGTCATGAGCCGGGCGGCGGCCGCGCTGGGCCACCGCGACGCCGACGTGGCGCTGGCCCGGCTGGTGCTCGAGGCGGCGGGCCGGTGACCGCACTCCCGGTCGACGGTGCGGGTGCCCCGGGTGCCGAGACGCCTGCCGCTGGTGCTGCAGCCGGTGCCGCTGAGGTCGCGGACCCGTCCACCGGTCTCGGCGCGGTGCACCTCGTCGGCATCGGCGGAGCCGGCATGAGCGGCATCGCGCGGGTCCTGCTCGCCCGCGGCGCGCGCGTCTCGGGCAGCGACGCCAAGCAGTCGCGGGCCCTCGCCGAGCTCCGCGTGCTCGGCGCCACCGTGCACATCGGCCACCGCGCCGAGCACGTGGTCGGAGCCGACACGGTCGTCGTGTCCAGCGCCATCCGGGAGGGCAACCCGGAGCTGCGCGCGGCCAGGGAGCGCGGTCTGCGGGTGCTCCTGCGCGCCGAGGCCCTGGCTGCGCTCATGGCCGGCCGGCGCGGCGTCGCGGTCGCCGGGACCCACGGCAAGACGACGACCACCTCCATGCTCACCGTGGCGGCGTTCCACTGCGGCGTGGACCCCTCCTTCGCCATCGGCGGCCACCTCAACGAGGCCGGCAGCAACGCCCACCACGGCAGCGGCGACATGTTCATCGTCGAGGCCGACGAGAGCGACGGCTCCTTCCTCGTCTACTCGCCCTACGCCGCGGTCGTGACCAACGTCGAGGCCGACCACCTCGACCACTACGGCGACGCGGCGGCCGTCGACCGGGCCTTCGAGCAGTTCGTCGACACGGTCGACCGCCACGGGTTCCTCGTCGCCTGCGCCGACGACCCCGGAGCGCGCCGGCTGGCTGACCACGCCCGCGCCCGGGGCGTCGACGTGCGGACGTACGGCACCGCCGAGGACGCGGACCTTCGCGTGCTGGACGTCGTGACGATCGGGACGACCAGCAGCTGGACACCGGTGCTCGACGGCCGACGCCTGCAGCGGGTGCGGCTGGCCGTGCCCGGGCGCCACCTCGCCCTCAACAGCGCGGCGGCGCTGCTCACCGGGCTCGGGCTCGGCCTGCCCGAGGCCCTGCTCGTGGAGGGACTGGGCGGCTACACGGGCGTGCGGCGCCGCATGGAGCTCAAGGGCAGCGCGAGCGGGGTGCGCGTGTACGACGACTACGCCCACCACCCGACCGAGGTCACCGCGCAGCTGCAGGCGGCGCGGGAGGTCGCGGGCGGCGGTCGGCTCGTCGTGGCCTTCCAGCCCCACCGCTACAGCCGGACGCTGGCGTTCGCGGAGGGCTTCGGGCAGGCGCTGGGACTGGCGGACGAGGTGGTGGTGATGGAGGTCTACGCGGCGGGGGAGGACCCCGTCCCGGGGGCGAGCGGCGCGACGGTCGCGGCAGCGGTCCCGCTGCCGGGCGACCGCGTGGTCTTCGAGCCGAGCTGGTCGGCAGCTCCCGCCGAGCTCGCCCGCCGCGCGCGGCCCGGAGACCTCGTCCTGACCCTCGGTGCCGGTGACGTCACCGCCGTCGGCCCTGAGGTGCTGCGGCTGCTGGAGCAGGGCACGTGACGGCGCCCGTCCGCCGGCCGCCGGTGGTTCCGGCCGGACCCCGCCTGGCCGCCCGCGCGGCCCAGGAGCGCCGGGAGCGGCGAGCCCGGCTGCGGCGCAGAGCCCTGCTGGCCGGACTCGCGCTCGTGCCGCTCGCCGTGCTGGCCTGGGTCCTGCTCGCCTCGCCGCTGCTCGCCGTCCGGGAGGTGCGCGTCGAGGGGGTCGGGCGGCTCACTCCGCAGCAGGTGCGGCTGGCCGCCGAGGTGGACACCGGTGCACCGCTGGCCAGGGTCGACACCGCGGCCGTCCGGGAGCGGGTGGCGGCGCTGTCTCCGGTCGCCGACGTCGACGTCCACCGCGACTGGCCGCACGCGCTGCGCCTGCGGGTCACCGAGCGGGTACCGCTGGCGGTGCTGGCCGGGGCGGACGGCGGCTGGCGGCTCGTCGACCGGACGGGCACGACCTTCGGAGCCGTACCGCATCCGCCGGACGACCTCGCCCGGGTGCAGGTAGCCCCCACCGCCCACCCCGCCGACGCGACGCTCCGCGCCGCGGTCGACGTGCTCGGCCAGCTGCCGTCTGCGCTGCGCGGCGCGGTCGCGGAGGTGCAGGCCGCTTCTCCAGTGTCGGTGATCCTGCAGCTGCGCGACGGCCGCACGGTCGCCTGGGGCGCTCCGGACTCGCCGGCGCGCAAGGCGGCCGTCGTCGAGGCGCTGCTGCGCCGACCGGGCCGCACCGTCGACGTCACGGCCCCCGACGTCGCGGTGGTGCGCTGAGCCCAGTCGGGGGACTGCCAGGTCGACGGCGGGTGGCCTCCAGCCGGGGCAGGCAGACTGGACCGCGACCGCCCGCAGGGGAGCGGTCCGTAACGCCGAGCCCGCCGGAGCGTCGGTGGCAGTCCAGGAGGTCGTCGGTGTCGCGCCCCTCGGTCGTCCCGAGCCAGGCCCGGGCGTCGGCGGCGCGCCGCACCATCGACGCGCTGTCGGCCGGGGTCGACGTCTTCGAGGACTTCTTCGACAGCGTCAAGGTGGGTCTGGCGCTCGCCGACCTGACGACGCGCTACATCCGCGTCAACGCCGCGTACGCCGAGCTCCTCGGGCGCGCTCCGGAGGACCTCATCGGGGTGCCGTTCACCGACGTCGTCCGCGCGCCGGACCTCGTGGGCGGCGAGGACCGCTTGGCGGCGCTGCAGGCCGGGCGCGAGACGGTGCTGTCGATGGAGGAGCCGTACGCCGCCGCGGACGGGCGTGACCTGTGGATGCTGCACGGCATCACCGTCGTGCGGGGCGCGGACGGGGCACCCGGCTACTACGCCGTGAGCGCGCAGGACATCACCGAGCGGCGCCGCGCGGAGCAGGACCTGCGCGACCTCACCGCCACCCTGGCCGAGCGCGCGGTGCGCGACCCGCTCACTGGCCTCGCCAACCGCACGCTGCTGGAGGAGCGCCTGCGCGGCACGCTGTCCCGTGACGCGCGCACCGGCGGCTCGACCGGGCTCCTCTTCCTCGACCTCGACGGTTTCAAGGCCGTCAACGACCGGCACGGGCACGCGGTGGGTGACGCGGTCCTGCGGGCGGTCGCCGCCCGCCTCACCGCCGGCGTCCGCCCGTCGGACACGGTTGCCCGGCTCGGCGGGGACGAGTTCGTCGTGCTGGCGGAGGGGACGTCGCGGGAGGGCCTCACGCCGCTCGTGGAGCGGCTGCGCACCTCGGTCGGCGAGCCCATCCGCGTCGGAAGCCTCAACCTCGAGGTCGGCGTGAGTGTCGGCGTGGCGGTCAGCACGGCCGGCGAGAAGGACGCCGCCACCCTGCTCGCGTCGGCCGACAAGGGCATGTACGAGGCCAAGCGCGCCTCCCGGCCCAGCTCGCGATGACCGCGGTTGACCTGCGGCGCGGCGCTCCCGTACGCCGGACACGCCGAGCGGCCGGTTGACCCCGGCCACGGCGTCGCCGTAGCGTCGCGCGCCGGACGAGGTCGTCATGCTACTCGACCTCGACCTGAGGTACAGACCCACCTCGACCTCGAGTGCCTGTTCGACCAGCGACCCCACTGCGCGTGGTGCCTTCCCCGCACCGCGAGCCCGGGGAGGCCGGCGGGCGGTGCGCGAGGAGCCCCACCCGTACGAGCCCGACCGCACCAGCCCCGACCGCACCAGCCCCGACCGCACCAGCCCCGACCGCACCAGCCCGACCGCACCCCCGGTCGGCACGCACCGCCCGCCCGTTCCTCCGGCACTCTGGCCGGACCCCGCCCCCGCACCGACCCGCCGCGACCGAGAGGCCCTGTCCACCGTGGCTGCACCGCAGAACTACCTCGCCGTCATCAAGGTGGTCGGCATCGGCGGCGGTGGCGTCAACGCCATCAACCGCATGATCGAGGTGGGGCTCAAGGGCGTCGAGTTCATCGCGATCAACACGGACGCGCAGGCGCTGCTGATGAGCGACGCCGACGTCAAGCTCGACATCGGTCGCGAGCTGACCCGCGGGCTCGGTGCCGGCGCCGCCCCGGAGGTCGGCCGGCAGGCGGCCGAGGACCACCGCGAGG
>JALYNK010000136.1 GCA_030773235.1 Actinomycetota bacterium
CGCCGGACGCGGCCGCGGCCGCGGCGACCCGGATCACCGCGCCGGTGTTGCCGGGGTGCCGGGGCGCCTCGAGCAGCACGAGCGGCGCCGTACGGGCGCGCAGGACCGACCGGTCCTCCTCGGGCCGCCGCGCGAGCCCCTGCACCCCGGTGTGGTGCTGCACCGGCCCGGCTGCCGCTCGGGCGAGCAGCACGTCGAGCAGGTCGGGCGCCAGCCGCTCGGCGAGCCGGCGCATCTTCGCCGCGTCGCTCGTGCGCACCTCGGAGACGAGGTCCGGGGCGAAGCGCAGCGCGTGCTTGACGGCATGGAAGCCGTCGAGCAGGACGTCGCTCACGAGGCCGGGCCGTGACGGGTCATGGCGCAGGTGTGCCCACCGACCGGCCGGCGCCGCTGATCCTCACGCTGCTGCTGGACGACGAGGCGCAGGCCCGTTTCGACGCGCTGCGGCGCGCGCACTTCCCGCCGGAGCGCAACCACCTCGCCGCGCACGTCACCCTGTTCCACGCGCTGCCGGACACGACGGCGGTGCGCGAGGACGTGCAGGCCGCCGCAGCGGAGCGGGCGCCGTTCCCGGTCGCGGTCACCGGGCTGCGCAGCCTCGGCCGCGGGGTGGCGTACGTCCTGCAGTCGGCCGAGCTCGCCGACCTCCGCCGCGACCTGGCGTACGGCTGGGCGCCGCTGCTCACCGCGCAGGACCGGCAGCGGCACGCCCCGCACATCACGGTGCAGAACAAGGTCGCGCCGCAGGAGGCACGCGCGCTGCTCGCCGCGCTGTCCGCGGGCTTCGTCCCGCACGAGGTCCCCGCTCCGGGGCTCGGGCTGTGGCGCTACCTCGGCGGCCCGTGGGAGCCGGTCGGCACCTACCTGTTCCTAGGCTGACGCGGTGCTCCGGTGCGTGACGGCAACGCGGTACGTCACTCCCCTGCGCGAGGGCGGGTCGCTGCCGGGGCTCATGGAGGCCGACGACCTCGGCACGTACGTCGTGAAGTTCGTCGGCGCCGGGCAGGGCCGCAAGGTGCTGGTCGCGGAGGTGCTCTGCGGCGAGCTCGCCCGACGGCTCGGGCTGCCGGTCCCGGAGGTCGTGCTCGTCGACGTCGAACCGGTTCTCGGGCGCAGCGAGCCCGACGAGGAGGTGCAGGACCTGCTGCGGGCGAGCGGCGGGCTCAACGTCGGGCTGGACTTCCTGCCGGGCTCGATCGGGTTCGACCCGGTGGCGCACACCGTCGACGCCGACCTCGCCAGCCGGGTGCTGTGGTTCGACGCTCTGGTCGGCAACGTCGACCGGTCCTGGCGCAACCCCAACCTGCTGCTGTGGCACCGCCGGCTGCAGCTCATCGACCACGGCGCCACGCTGGTCTTCGCGCACAGCTGGGCGCGGGCCGGCAGCGCGGCCGAGCGCCCGTACGACGCGTCCGACCACGTGCTGGCCGCGCAGGCGACCCGCCGCGCGGAGGCGGACGAGGCGCTCGCGCCGCGGGTGTCCGAGCCCCTGCTGCGGGAGGTGGCCGCGCTCGTGCCGGACGTGTGGCTGGCCGACGAACCGGGCTTCGCCGCCCCCGACGACGTGCGGCGCGCGTACGTCGACCACCTGCTGCGCCGGGTCGCGGCGCGGGACCGGTGGCGGCCGTGACGCGCCTGGTCTTCGAGTACGCCGTGCTGCGCGCTGTCCCGCGCGTCGAGCGCGGGGAGTGCGTCAACGTCGGCGTCGTCCTCTACTGCCAGGCCGCGGACTTCCTCGAGACCGCGCTGCACGTCGACGCCGACCGGCTGCGCGCGCTCGACCCGGCGGTCGACGTCGACGCCGTGCACCAGGCGGCCGAGGGCCTGCGCCGTACGTGCCAGGGCGAGGGCCCGGCGGGCGCCACCACGCTGGGCCAGCGCTTCCGGTGGCTCACCGCACCGCGCAGCACCGTCGTGCACACCGGGCCGGTGCACAGCGGCCTCACCGCCGATGCCCCCGCCGAGCTCGCCCGGCTGGTCGCCGCGCTGGTGCACGTCACGCCCGCCCGCTGACCGACGGCTCCCACCGGACAGGGCGGGACGAGAGCGGCGCGCACGGACGTCCGCAGACGCGCGAGGGGTCCCGCACCGGTGTGGCGCGGGACCCCTCGGAGCGGTCGGGCTAGGGCAGGTGGCGCAGCGTCTGGCCCGTGTAGACCTGCCGCGGACGGCCGATCTTCGTGGCCGGGTCGCCGATCATCTCGCGCCACTGCGCGATCCAGCCCGGCAGGCGGCCGAGCGCGAACAGCACGGTGAACATGGGGGTCGGGAACCCGAGCGCCTTGTAGATCACGCCAGTGTAGAAGTCGACGTTCGGGTAGAGCTTGCGCTCGACGAAGTAGTCGTCGGCGAGCGCGACCTCCTCCATGCGCATCGCGAGGTCGAGCAGCGGGTCGGGCTTGGCCAGCGACTGCAGGACCTCGTTCGCGACCTTCTTGACCTGCACGGCGCGCGGGTCGAAGTTCTTGTAGACGCGGTGGCCGAAGCCCATGAGCTTGACGCCGGGCTCCTTGTTCTTGACCCGGCTCATGAACACGTCGACGTCGCCGCCGCCAGCGTTGATCTTCCCGAGCATCTCGAGCACGGCCTGGTTGGCGCCGCCGTGCAGCGGGCCGAACAGCGCCGACACGCCGGCCGACACCGACACGAACAGGTTGGCGTGGCTCGAGCCCACGAGCCGCACCGTGGACGTCGAGCAGTTCTGCTCGTGGTCGGCGTGCAGGACGAACAGCATGTTGAGCGCCTTGGCGGCGACCGGGTCGACCTGGTAGTCCTCGGCCGGGACGCCGAACGTCATGCGCAGGAAGTTCTCGACGTAGCCCAGCGAGTTGTCCGGGTAGAGGAACGGCTGCCCGACCGACTTCTTGTACGCGTACGCGGCGATGGTCGGCAGCTTGGCGAGCAGCCGGATCGTGCTGATCTCGACGTGGTCGGGGTCGAACGGGTCGAGGCTGTCCTGGTAGAAGGTCGACAGCGCGCTGACCGCGGACGAGAGCACCGCCATCGGGTGCGCGTCGCGCGGGAAGCCGCCGAAGAACTCGCGCAGGTCCTCGTGCAGCATCGTGTGCTTCTGGATGCGCTGCTCGAAGCCGGCGAGCTCCTGAGCGGTCGGCAGCTCGCCGTAGATGAGCAGCCACGCCACCTGCAGGAAGCTGGCCTGCTCCGCCAGCTCGTCGATGGGGTAGCCGCGGTAGCGCAGGATCCCCGCGTCACCGTCGATGTAGGTGATCGCCGAGGTGCAGGCCGCGGTGTTCACGAAGCCCTGGTCGAGCGTGACCATGCCCGTCGTGCCCAGCAGCTTCGGGATCTCGATGCCGCCCGGCCCCTCGGAGGCGGGGTGCAGGGAGAGCGGGAGGGAACCTCCGGGGTGCTGGAGGGCGACGTCCGTCATGGCGAGCCTCTCGTTGGGGAACGGCCGGAGCCCATCCTGCCCGGCGCGCTCCGGGGGCCGCAGGCCACCCCCGGGAGCCGCTATCCGACGGGCGTCTGGGCCCTGGCGCGCTCGCCCTGGGCCTGCGTGGCGGCGGCGCGCTCGGCGGTCAGGCCCGACGTCGTGCGCAGCGGCAGCTCGCGGATGAACAGCGACAGCAGGAACGCCGGTACCAGCACCACGGCGATCGTGAGGAACGAGGTGGCCATCGCGTCGGCGAACCCCTCGAGCACCGCCCGGCGCACGGCGGGCGGCAGCGTCGCCAGCACGGAGGTGTCGTCGATCGCCGACGCCGAGCCGAAGCGCTCGATCACCTCGCCGGGCAGCCCGGCGGCCACGGCCCGCTCGCGGATGTGGGTCGTCAGCGTCCCGAACAGCACCGCGAGCGACAGCGCGGCGCCGAACGTGCCGCCGAGCGAGCGGAAGAAGCTCACCGAGCTCGTCGCCACGCCCATGTCCCGCGGCGGCAGCGCGTTCTGCACCGTGATCACCAGCATCTGCATGCACAGGCCGAGCCCGCCGCCCATGACGACCATGAACGCGAGCGCGTGCCACAGCGGCGTGTCGAGGTGCCCCGTCGAGAACAGCAGCGCAGCGACACCCATGAGCGCCGTGCCGACCACGGGGAAGATCTTGTAGCGGCCGGTGCGCGACATGATCCGGCCGCTTGCGCCGGAGAAGACGAGGATCCCGAGCATGAGGGGGAGCGACAGCAGCCCCGCGCTGGTCGGGCTCTCGCCCCGCACGATCTGCAGGTAGAGCGGGATCAGCACGATGCCGCCGAACATGCCCACGCCGACCAGCAGCGCCACGGCGCTGGCCACCCCGAACCCCGGGGCGGCGAAGACGCGCAGCGGCAGGAGAGCGCGCTCGCCCATGCGCCTCTCCCAGGGCACGAACGCGGCCAGGGTGACGAGCGACAGCGCCAGCAGGCCGAGGCTCGTCGCGGACGACCAGCCCCACTCCCGGCCCTTCTCGGCCACCAGCAGCAGCGGCACGACCCCTGCGGTGAGCAGCGCCGCGCCGACGAAGTCGATCCGGCCGGGGACGGACCGGCGCGGCAGCGTGAGCTTCGCGGACACGACGGCCAGCGCGGCCAGGCCGATGGGCACGTTGACGTAGAAGATCCAGCGCCAGCCGTCGACGCCGAGCAGCTGCTCCTGCCCGGCCAGGGCTCCGCCCACGACCGGTCCGAGGACGCTCGACGTCGCGAACACGGACATGAAGTACGCGGAGTAGCGGGCGCGCTCGCGCGGCGGGACGAGGTCGCCGACGATCGCGAACGCGAGCGACATGAGACCACCGGCACCGATGCCCTGCACCGCCCGGTAGGCCGCGAGGGTGTAGATGTCGCCGGCCGTGCCGCACAGCATCGAGCCGACGACGAAGATGCTGATCGCGAACAGGTAGAACGGCTTGCGGCCGTACGTGTCGGAGAGCTTGCCGTACAGCGGCGTGCTCACGGTCGAGGTGATGAGGTACGCCGTCGACACCCAGGCCTGCGCGGTCTGGCCCTGCAGCTCGTCGGCGATGGTCCGCACCGCCGTCGACACGATCGTCTGGTCGAGCGCCGCCAGGAACATGCCGAGCAGCAGCCCGGACAGGATCACCATGATCTGCCGGTGGGTGAGCGGCGC
>JALYNK010000137.1 GCA_030773235.1 Actinomycetota bacterium
CGGCCGGGCCGGCCGCGCCGACGTCCGGTGCGTCCGGTCCGGTCCCGCTGAGCCGGGCCGCGCGCCTGCCCGTGCCGCCTGAGGCGCAGCCGGCCGTCGTCGTCCGGCACGTCGACGGAGACACCGTCGTGCTCCGCGGCGACGCGTCCGGGCCGCTGCGCGGACCCGCGCGGGTCCGGCTGCTGCACATCGACACGCCGGAGGTCTTCGAGGAGCGGGAGTGCTACGGCTCGGAGGCGGCGGCGCGTTCGGCCTCGCTGCTCCCGGTGGGGAGCCGCGTCCGGGTCCTCGCCGACGTCGACCCTCTGGACCGTTTCGGGCGGGCGCTGCTGCTCGTCTGGGACGACCAGGGCCGCAGCGTGCAGGAGCAGTTGCTGCGGGAGGGCGCGGCCCGGGTGCTCGTCGTCGGGCCCAACCGCGCCGGGCTGGCCGCGCTGCGGGACGCCGAACGTCAGGCGCGCACCGAGCGGCTCGGCCTGTGGGGCCGCTGCGGAGGCTGACCATCCTGCTGTCGAGCAGGCGGGGTGCCCCGGTCGGGCGCGCAGGGCTCGGCGCGCCGCCCCCACAGCCACGGCCGGCCCGCGACGCCCGGCAGTCGTGTCCGAGTCGTGCTCTGCGCTGCGCCCTGCTGCCTGTGCTGCAATGCGCCGGGTTGGCTGCCGCCCGCCCGCCCGCCCGCCCGCCTCGACACGTCCTGGAGGTCGCCGTGAGCACGCCGACGGCGCCGGACAGGCCGCTGGTCCGGCTGGAGCAGGTCAACAAGCACTTCGGGCCGCTGCACGTGCTGCGCGACATCGACCTCGACGTGGGGCGCGGCGAGACCGTCGTGGTCATCGGCCCGTCCGGATCCGGCAAGTCCACGCTCTGCCGCTGCATCAACCGGCTCGAGACCGTCGACTCCGGCCGCATCGAGATCGACGGCGTACCGCTGCCCGCTGAGGGCAGGGAGCTCGCCCGCCTGCGGGCCGAGGTCGGGATGGTGTTCCAGTCCTTCAACCTGTTCGCGCACAAGAGCGTGCTCGACAACATCACGCTGGGGCCGGTCACGGCCCGGGGGCTGCGGCGCGAGGCCGCCGAGCGGCGCGCCCGCGAGCTGCTCGACCGCGTCGGCCTGGCCGACAAGGCCGACCAGTTCCCCGCGCAGCTCTCCGGCGGGCAGCAGCAGCGCGTCGCCATCGCCCGCGCGCTCGCGATGGACCCGAAGGTGCTGCTCTTCGACGAGCCCACGTCGGCGCTCGACCCGGAGATGATCAACGAGGTGCTCGACGTCATGGCGGGGCTCGCGCGCGAGGGCATGACGATGATCGTCGTCACCCACGAGATGGGGTTCGCCCGCTCGGCCGCGCAGCGCGTGGTGTTTATGGCCGACGGTGCCGTGGTCGAGGTCGCGCCGCCCGCCGAGTTCTTCACCCGCCCGCGGAGCGACCGCGCGCGCGACTTCCTGTCGAAGATCCTCTCGCACTGACCGCACGAGAAACTGGAGCACCCATGGGCGCACGACGCCTCGCCGCCGCTCTCACCGGCCTCGCGCTGCTGGCCACCGCCTGCGGAGGTGGCGGGAGCAGCGGCAGCGGCACCGGAGCGAGCGCTCCCGGAAACAACAGCGCGCAGTTCCCCGTCGGCTCGACGATGCAGCAGCTCAACCAGGCGCAGAAGATCCGCGTCGGCACGAAGTACGACCAGCCGCTGTTCGGCCTGCGCAACCTGCAGGGCAAGCCCGAGGGCTTCGACGTCGAGATCGCGAAGCTCCTCGCCGGTGAGCTCGGCATTGCGGCCGACAAGATCGAGTTCACGGAGACCGTGTCGGCCAACCGCGAGCCGTACCTCCAGCAGAACCGCGTGGACATCGTGGTCGCGACGTACACGATCAACGACAAGCGCAAGGAGGTCGTGGACTTCGCCGGGCCGTACTACGTCGCCGGCCAGGACATCATGGTCAAGAGAGGCAATCCGGACAGGATCACCGGCCCTGACGCGCTCGACGGCAAGAGGGTCTGCTCGGTCGCGGGCTCGACGCCCGCCAACACGATCCGCACGCAGTACCCGAAGGCGCAGCTCGTCGAGTTCGACGTCTACTCGAAGTGCGCGCAGGCGCTCAAGTCTGACCAGGTCCAGGCGGTGACGACGGACAACGTCATCCTGCTGGGTCTCATCGACAAGGACAAGGAGTCCTTCGAGCTCGTCGGCAAGCCCTTCACCAAGGAGCCGTACGGCATCGGCCTGGCGCAGAACCGCGACGATCTGCGGCACTTCCTCAACCAGAAGCTGCAGGCCATGTTCAACGACGGCCGGTGGGCGCAGGCGTGGCAGCGCACGGCAGGGCGCGTGGCGGGGGAGACGCCGCCGCCGCCGCAGATCAACGACTACCAGTGACCGCCTGACCCGACCGCACCCGCAGGGCGCGGCGCTCACGTCCGCTGAGCGCCGCGCTCCGTCCTGGAGGCCGCCGTGCAGGCCGTGCTCGACAACCTGGGCGTCTTCGGCGAGGGCTTCCTCCGGACGCTCAGCCTCACCGTGATCTCGGCGGTGCTGGCGTTGCTGCTGGGCACGCTGCTCGCCGCCATGCGCGTGTCGCCCGCTCCGCCGCTGCGCGGAGCCGGCGCGGCCTACGTCGAGGTGGTCCGCAACACGCCGCTGACCATCGTGTTCTTCTTCGCGGTGTTCGTGCTGCCGCAGCTCGACGTCGGGCTGTCGTTCTTCGCCTTCGCCGTGCTCGCGCTGTCGGTGTACCACGCGGCCTTCTTCTGCGAGGCGCTGCGGTCGGGCATCAACGCGGTCGGGATCGGCCAGGCGGAGGCCGCCCGCTCGATCGGTCTCACGTTCACCCAGACGCTGCGCCACGTCGTGCTCCCGCAGGCGTTCCGCACCGTCGTCCCGCCGCTCATCAACGTCCTGATCGCGCTGACGAAGAACACCTCGATCGCGAGCGCGTTCGCCGTCGCTGAGCTCGTCGCTGTGGGCACTCGGCTGTCCAACGACACCGGCCGACCGCTTCAGGTGCTGTTCGGCGTGGCGCTGTGCTACCTCGTCATCACGATCCCCGCGGGGCTGCTGGCCGGGCGCGTGGAGCAGCGCGTGGCGGTGGCCCGGTGACCGCCGTCCTGTACGACGTGCCGGGACCGCGCGCCCGCCGGCGCACGCTGGTGCAGAGCGCCCTCGGGGCGGTCGGGCTGGTGCTGCTCGCGCTCCTCGCGCTGCAGCGCCTGTCGTCCCGCGGGCAGCTCGACGGCGAGATCTGGTCGGTGCTCGCCAACCCCGACGTGCAGCAGGTGCTCCTCGACGGTCTCGTCGGGACGCTCGAGGCGGCCGCCGTCGCCGGCGTCCTGTCGCTGGTGCTCGGGGTGCTGCTCGCCGTGGGGCGGCTGTCCGACAGCGCGCTGCTGCGGGCGGCGGTCCGGGTCTGGGTCGAGCTGTTCCGCGGGCTGCCGCTGCTGCTCGTGATCCTGTTCCTGTACCTCGGCGCGCCCTCGCTGGGGCTGCAGACGTCGGTGTTCATGAGCCTCGTGCTCGGGCTGACGCTCTACAACAGCGCGATCATCGCCGAGATCGTGCGCGCCGGCGTCCTGTCCCTGCCGCGGGGCCAGCGCGAGGCCGCGCTCGCGATCGGTCTGCGACCCGGGCAGGCACTGCGCCACGTGCTGCTGCCTCAAGCCTTCCGCGTGATGCTGCCGGCGCTCATCAGCCAGGTCGTCGTCCTGTTGAAGGACACCTCCCTGGGCTTCGTCATCGGCTACGTGGAGCTGCTGCGCAGCGGGCGCAACGTCGTCGAGTTCCTCGGCGGCTCGTACTCCCTGCCCGTCTACACCGGCGTCGCCGTGGTCTACATCGCCGTGAACCTCGCGTTGTCCAGCCTCGCCCGGTACCTGGACCGGCGGCAGCGCGGCGGTCGCCGCGGCGGCGCTCCCGCCACCGTCCGCGCGGGGCAGCCCGTGGGTGCTGCTCTCGCGGACGAGGCGGCCTGAGCGGGGCAGCTGCCTCTGCCCGCGGGCTGCTCCGAGCCCGACGGTCCTCGCTCGTCACGCTCCGTGCGCCGGCCTCGCCCGCTGGAGCCGCCGCCCGTCTGCCGTCGCGCGGCCGCAGCCACTTCTGCGGCGGAACGCAACCGGGCGGGTCCTCCACGGCGTACAAGGGACAGCACGTGCATCCCACGGTGCTGGAGGCGGGCGTGAGCGATCGCCGTCCGGCTGCAGCAACAACCAGCGGGCCGTCCCTGCCTCCGGCGGTCCTGCGGGTCGGCGTCCGGGTGCCCGTCGCGTGCGCGGGCGCCAGGACACGGCCGGGTCCGGCGGGAGCGCCGTGCCGCCGGCCGGTGGGGCACCGGGTGGGGGAGGAGCCGCATGACGGCCGATGCGGCAACCGCGTGCGCGCCGCCCCACCTGGCGCCGGCGTCCCTCGGCCGGGTGACCGCCGGCGTGGATGAGGCCGAGTTCGACGCCTTCTACCAGCGCTCGTTCGTGCGCCTGGTGGGTCAGCTGTACGCGATGACCGGGGACTTCGCCGAGGCGCAGGACGTCGTGCAGGAGGCGTTCGTCCGGGCGTGGGACCGTCGGAGTCAGCTCGCCGCCGCCGAGCACCCGGAGGCCTGGGTGCGCACGGTGGCGTGGCGGCTCGCCGTGAGCAGGTGGCGCCGGGCGCAGAACGCCATCGCTGCCTGGCGTCGACACGGTCCGCCCCAGGACGTCGACGCACCGGAGGTCCACAACGTCGCGCTGGTCACGGCGCTGCGCCGGATCCCCGAGGCGCAGCGCCGGGTGATCGTGCTGCACCACCTCTGCGACCTGAGCGTGGAGCAGATCGCGGCCGAGACGCGGGCGCCCACGGGCACTGTCAAGGCGCAGCTGTCGCGCGGCCGGGCGGCTCTGAAGCAGCACCTCGTCGACGCGGACGGGGGAGGTGTGCGTGCCTGACGACCCGCTGTCGTCGCTGGACGGCGCACTCACCGCGCTGGCCCGGTCGGCGTCCGACGCCGCGGTGCCGGCGTCACCGGTCGAGATCCGGCAGCGCGGGCAGGCCCGGCGCACCCGCCGCGCGGCCGTCGTCGCCGCTGCGGGCGTCGTGGC
>JALYNK010000138.1 GCA_030773235.1 Actinomycetota bacterium
GTCGCCGCGCGGCGCCGAGCAGGCTGCCCGCGTCGTGCAGGCCCTCGCGCTCGACGACGTCACGGCGGTGTACACCTCACCGGCGCTGCGCGCGAGGGCGACCGCGGCGCCGCTGGCGGCCGCCCTCGGCCTGGAGCCGGTGGTGGAGCCGGGGCTCGCGGAGTTCGACGTGGCCGAGACCTCATACGTGCCGGTCGAGGAGCTGCGGGCGTCGGGCGACCCCCGCTGGGACCTGCTGGTGCGCGGCGACCTCTCCGCCGCCGGCGTCGACCCGGTCGCCTTCCGCACCCGCGTGGTGGCCGCGGTCGAGGGCGTGGTGGCGCGGCACCCGGGCGGGCGGGCGGTGCTGTTCACCCACGCCGGTACGTGCAACGCCTACCTCGGGCACCTGCTCGGGCAGCCGCGAGCGCTGTGGTTCGCGCCGGCGTACTGCTCGGTGAGCCGGGTCGGCGCCGCGCGCGACGGACGGCGCGGGGTCGTGAGCCTGAACGAGACCGGGCACGTGCGCGACCTGCTGGCCGTCGCGTGACGGCTCCCCGGCGGGCGCTGTTCGTCGGCGCGCACCCGGACGACGTCGACTTCGGCGCCGGCGGGCTGCTCGCGCTGTGGGCGGCGGCCGGCTGCGAGGTGACCGTGGCGTGCGTGACGGACGGTGACAGCGGCGGCTTCGACGAGGCGGTGCCGCGCGCGGACGTGCCGGGGCTGCGGCGCGCGGAGCAGGAGGAGGCGGCGCGGCTGCTCGGTGCGCGCGGGGTGCGCTTCCTCGGCCGGCCGGACGGCTGGGTGCAGGTCGACCGGGCGCTGCGGCGCGACCTGGCGCGGCTGGTCCGCGAGCTGCAGCCGGAGGCGGTCGTCGCGCACGCGCCGGAGCGCGACTACCGCTTCGTGTTCACGTACCACCCGGACCACCTGGCAACGGGCGCGGCCGTGCTCGCAGCGGTCTACCCGGACGCCCGCAACGCCTTCGCGTTCCCGCCCCACGAGCTGGACCTGCCGCCGTGGAGCGTGCCGCGGGTGTGGCTGTACGGCGGCCCGACGGCGACGACCGCGGTCGACGTCACCGAGGTCGTCGACGCCAAGGTGGCGGCCTGCGCGGCGCACGGCAGCCAGACGCCGATGCTGCGGCGGTCAGTGCGCGACGAGCTCGTGGAGCACCTCGGGCGCACGGCGCGCGAGCACGGGCTCCCCGAGGGGCGGCTCGCGGAGACCTACCAGGTCGTCGAGACCGGGTGAGGCGCTACCTCGCCTCCGACCCCGTCGACAGCGCGGCGATGAACGCCTCCTGCGGGACCTCCACGCGGCCGACCATCTTCATCCGCCGCTTGCCCTCCTTCTGCTTCTCGAGCAGCTTGCGCTTCCGGGTGATGTCACCGCCGTAGCACTTGGCGAGCACGTCCTTGCGGATGGCGCGGATGTTCTCGCGGGCGATGATGCGCGCACCGACCGCCGCCTGGATCGGCACCTCGAACTGCTGGCGCGGGATCAGCTCGCGCAGCTTCGTCGCCATCGCAGTGCCGTACGCGTACGCCTTGTCCTTGTGCACGATGGCGCTGAACGCGTCGACCGGCTCGCCCTGCAGCAGGATGTCGACCTTGACGAGATCGCTCTCCTGCTCGCCCGCGAGCTCGTAGTCGAGGCTGGCGTAGCCCTTGGTGCGCGACTTCAACTGGTCGAAGAAGTCGAAGATGATCTCGCCCATCGGCAGCGTGTAGCGCAGCTCCACGCGGTCCTCGGACAGGTAGTCCATGCCCTCGAGCACACCGCGCCGGTTCTGGCAGAGCTCCATCACCGCGCCGACGTAGTCGCTCGGCAGCAGGACCATCGCCCGCGCGACCGGCTCGAACACCCTCGCGATCTTCCCGGACGTCGGCCAGTCGCTCGGGTTGGTGACGACGACCTCCTCGCCGCTCTCGAGGACCACGCGGTAGACGACGTTCGGCGCGGTCGAGATGAGCGCGAGGTCGTGCTCGCGCTCGAGCCGCTCGCGCACGATCTCCAGGTGCAGCAGGCCGAGGAACCCGACGCGGAACCCGAAGCCCAGCGCGGCGCTGCTCTCCGGCTCGTACGTCAGCGCGGCGTCGTTGAGGCGCAGCTTGTCCAGGGCCTCGCGCAGCGCCGGGTACTCGCTGCCGTCGAGCGGGTAGAGGCCGCTGAACACCATCGGCTTGGGGTCGCGGTAGCCGCCGAGCGGCGCCGACGCCGGGCGCTGCGCGGTGGTGAGCGTGTCGCCGACGCGGGCCTGCCGGACGTTCTTCACGCCGGGGATGACGTAGCCGACCTCGCCCGCGGACAACTGCTGGGTCGGGCGCATGTCGGGGCTCACGACGCCCACCTCGAGGATCTCGTGGGCGTTGCGCGTCGACATCATGAGGCCGCGGTCCCGCGTCGAGATCCGCCCGTCGAAGACGCGGACGTACGTGATGACGCCGCGGTAGCTGTCGTACACGCTGTCGAAGATCATCGCGCGGGCCGGCGCCTCGAGGTCGGCCATCGGCGCGGGGACCTGGCGGCAGATGGCGTTGAGGACGTCGGGCACACCCACGCCCGTCTTCGCGCTGATGCGCAGCACGTCCCCGGGGTCGCAGCCGATGATCTTCGAGATCTCCTCGGCGTACTTGTCAGGCTGCGCCGCGGGGAGGTCGATCTTGTTGAGGACCGGGATGATGTGCAGATCGTTCTCGAGCGCCAGGTAGAGGTTGGCGAGCGTCTGCGCCTCGATGCCCTGCGCGGCGTCAACCAGCAGCAGGGTGCCCTCGCAGGCCGCCAACGAGCGCGACACCTCGTACGTGAAGTCGACGTGCCCCGGCGTGTCGATCATGTGGAGGACGTAGTCGCGGCCGTCGTCCGCGGTCCACGGCAGGCGGACGTTCTGCGCCTTGATGGTGATGCCGCGCTCGCGCTCGATGTCCATCTTGTCGAGGTACTGCGCGCGCATCTCGCGGGCGTCCACGACCCCGGTGAGCTGCAGCATCCGGTCGGCCAGCGTCGACTTGCCGTGGTCGATGTGCGCGATGATGCAGAAGTTGCGGATCGTCGCCGGGTCCGTCGAGGGCACGCCCCATGGTACGGAGAGCGGCTGCCGCTGAGGGTCCGCGAGAGGCGGCGCGGTGCCGGCCGGCTGCTAGCCTCCTCCGGATCGCGCTGCGGCCGTACGCCGCGCGCCTGCACCCTGGACGGACGGACGAGGACCGGCGTGGCCAACATCAAGTCGCAGATCAAGCGCAACCGCACGAACGAACGCGCTCGCCTGCGCAACAAGGCGGTCAAGAGCGCGCTCAAGACGGCGGTGCGCAAGTTCCGCGCGGCCGCGGACGCCGGTGACACGGCGACCGCCGTGACCCAGCTGCAGGCCGCGAGTCGTCAGCTCGACAAGGCGGCGAGCAAGGGCGTCATCCACGCCAACCAGGCGGCGAACCGCAAGTCGGCGATGGCCAAGCGCGCCGCCGCGCTCGCGTCCACCGCCGTGCCCACCGCCTGACGGAGCGCCACCGCGACGCGTCGCACCGCGCTCGCTCCCGTCCGCGCCTCCGACGGCGCCGTCCCGAGGGGGCGGCGCCGTCGTCGTCCCCAGCGTCAGCCGGCGTCCACGTCCCCGCCCCCGGCGGCTGGGTCGCTGACCCGGCGTCGCCCAGCAGTCGGTCGCCGCCGTCCGGCGCGCCGGGTCAGCGGCCGGTACGCGCGTGCACCACCGCGAGCAGGGCCCGCTCCAGCGCGTGCTGCTGGTCGACCGCGGCGCCCTTGACGTCCGCGTCGGCCACGGCGACCGCGCGCAGCGCGGACGACAAGCCCTCCGGCCCCCAGCCCTGCGACTGGCGCCGGGTCCTGTCCACCTTCCACGACGGCATGCCGAGCTCCGCTGCGAGCTGGCCGGCCGGCGTGCCGCGCGACCCCGCGACCAGCGCGATCCCGCGCAGCGCTCCGGCCAGCGCGCTGGTGACGAGCACGGGCGCGAGACCCGTCGCCGAGGCGTACCGGGTGAGCTCCAGCGCCCCCGCGAGGTCGCCCTCCACCGCCTTGTCGGCGACCGCGAACCCGGTGAGCTCCGCGCGCCCGCGGTGGTAGCGCGCGACGACCTCCTCGTCGATCGGCCCGGTGGTGTCGGCGAGCAGCTGCGACGCGGCTGAGCACAGCTCCCGCAGGTCGCTGCCGACGGCGTCCAGCAGCAGCGTGACGGCCCCCTCCGACACCCGGCGGCCGCCGCCGCGCAGCTCGGCGCGGACGAACTCCCGCCGGTCGGAGGGCTTCGTCATCCTCGGCGCCTCGACGCGGCGGGCACCGACCGCGGCGAGTGCGGCGAGTGCGGCCTTGCCCTTGGCCCCACCCGCGTGGCAGACGACGACCGCGATCTCCTCGACCGGGTCCGCGGCGTACGCCAGCAGCTCGTCGCCGACCTCCTTGGCCATGTCCTGCGCGGTGCGCAGCACCACGACCCGACGGTCCCCGAACAGCGAGGGGCTCAGCAGGCCGGCCAGGTCGCCCGGCGCCAGCTCCGCGGCCGGGAGATCGTCGACCGCGACCTCGGGGTCGAGCGCGCGCGCCGCGCGCAGCACCGCGCCGACCGCACGGCCCACGAGCAGGTCCTCCTCGCCCACGACGAGCGTGAGCGGCACGAGCGGACCGGAGGACGCCACGGGCGCCATCGTCCCATGGTCCTGGCGCGCGCTGCGGCCCTCAGCGGTCCGTCCACGGCCCGCGTCGGCCGTGTCCCGGCCGCGCCGGCCGGTCACCGTCTCCCCCGGGTCGGTGGGGGCGTGAGGGGGCTCCCGCGGGCGACGGCGACGAGGACGCCGTCGCGGTCCAGCAGCGCGACGTCGCCGTCCCGGTCGGTGCGCAGGACCCGCGCCCCCAGGCGGCTCAGCTCCTCCAGAGTGCTGGGTGCCGGGTGACCGTACGAGTTGCCGGCTCCCAGGCTGGTCAGCGCCAGGCGGGGGCGGACGGCCGCGAGGAACGCCGCGTCCTGGTCTGCGCTGCCGTGGTGCGGGACCTTGAGCACGTCGGCCCGGAGCGCCGCCGGGTCGGCGAGCAGGTCGGC
>JALYNK010000139.1 GCA_030773235.1 Actinomycetota bacterium
GGCCCAGCCCGCTGTCCCGGCCCAGCCCGCTGTCCCGGCCCAGCCCGCTGTCCCGGCCCAGCAGGGCCCCGGCGGCCGGCCGCGGCCGACGGCGGCGGACCTGCGCCGCATCTACGCCGACGTCCTCGACCGCCGCGACGTCACCGACGACAGCACGTTCGTGCAGCTCGGCGGCGACTCGCTGTCCTACGTCGAGGCCTCGGTGCGCCTGGAGGAGGCGCTCGGGGTGCTGTCGCCGGACTGGGCGACCACGCCCGTCCGCGACCTCGCCGCAGCGTCGCCGAGCGGCAGCGGGCGGTGGCTCGACCTCAGCGTCGCGCTGCGCGCCGTCGCGATCGTGCTCGTGGTGGGGTCGCACGCCAACGTCTTCACCCTGCTCGGCGGCGCGCACCTGCTCGTCGCGGTGGCCGGACACAACGTCGCCCGGTTCTCGCTGCGCCAGAGCGCCCGCGGGGAGCGGGTGCGCGCCCTGCTGCGCAGCGCGGCCCGGATCGCCGTGCCGAGCATCGCGGTCATCGCCGGTGCCCAGTGGCTCACCGGCCAGTACGGCGTCGCGAACCTCGCGCTGCTCAACGACCTGCTCGGACCGGACGTTCTCGGGCCGCAGTGGCAGTTCTGGTTCGTCGAGGTGCTCGTGCACCTGCTGCTCGCCCTCGGCGCGCTGCTGGCCGTCCCTGCCGTGCACGATCTGGAGCGGCGGTGGCCGTTCGGCGCCGCGATGGCGGTGTTCGGGGCGGGACTGCTGACGCGGTACGGCGTCGTCCCGCTCGAGCCCGGCCCCGAGTCGACGCAGACCGCCGTGGGGCTGGTCTGGCTGTTCGCCCTCGGCTGGGCCGGCGCGCAGGCGACCACGGTCGGCCGGCGCGTCGTCGTCACGGCCGCCGCGCTGGTGAGCGTCCCCGGGGCCACCGGAGATCCGGCGCGCGAGGCGCTCGTGCTGGCCGGTGTCCTGCTGCTCGTCTGGGCGTCCCGCGTACCGAGCCCGCACGTGGTGCGTCGGCTGGCCGGGCTGCTGGCCAGCAGCTCGCTGTACACGTACCTGACGCACTGGCAGGTGTTCCCGCACCTGCAGGACAGCTACCCGCTGCTCGCGCTGGCCAGCTCGCTGGCGGTCGGCATCGCCTGCTGGAGCGTCGCCCGACGGGTCCCCGGCTGGCTGGCCGCCGCGGGCCGGGCGGCGCAGTCGGCGTCCGCGCCCGCGCTGCTGCCGGCGGCACCCGTGCCGCTGTCGGTGCCCTACCCGTCCCGGCGCTGAGGCTCCGCGAGCGACCGCAGCAGCAGCACCTCGGCCTGGCAGGCGCGCCGCCACATCTCGAGCGACAGGCTCTCGTCGATGCCGTGCCAGCGTGACGCGGGGTCGCCGACGCCGGTGACGAGCACCGTGGCTCCGGGGTACGCGCGGGCGAACTCGGCGATGAACGGGATCGACCCGCCGATGCCGCTCTCCACCACGTCGTTGCCGTACGCCTGCGCGAACGCCGCCCGCGCCCGGTCGTACGCGTCGCCGGACGGGTGCAGCGCGAACGGCTCGGCCACCGCACCGGGCTCGACGTGCACCTCCGCACCCCACGGCGCGCAGGCCTGCAGGTGCGCCCTGAGCGCCTCGAGCGCGCGGCGCGCGTCGTCGCCGGGCGCGACGCGCAGGCTGAGCTTGGCCCGGGCGCGGGGCAGCAGCACGTTGGCGGCATCAGCCACCGCCGGCACGTCCATGCCGAGCACGGACACCGCCGGTCGGTGCCACAGCCGCTCGACGATGCTGCCGCTGCCGAGCAGCTCCGCGCCCGGGACGAGGCCCGCGTCGGCGCGCAGCACGGCGGGATCGAGGTCCGGCGCGCCCGAGCGGCCGGAGTGCAGCCCGGGCACCGCCACGTCGCCGCGCTCGTCGTGCAGCGTGGCGAGCAGCCGGCACAGCGCGGTGAGCGCGTCGCCGACCGGTCCCCCGTAGAGCCCGGAGTGGACGGGCCGCTCGAGCAGCCGCACCTCGACGACGAGGTCGACCAGGCCGCGCAGGCTGGTCGTGAACGTCGGGACGTCCACCGAAGCGTTCGCGGCGTCGGCGATGACGATGACGTCGGCCTGCAGCGCTTCGTGGTGGTCGGCGAGCAGCGCGGGCAGCGTCGGGCTGCCGATCTCCTCCTCGCCCTCGACGAGCAGGACGACGCCCACCGGCGGCCGTCCGCCGTAGGCCCGCAGCACGGCGAGGTGCAACAGCACGCCCGCCTTGTCGTCGGCGGCACCCCGGCCGTACAGCCGCCCGTCGCGCTCCGTGGGCACGAACGGCGGGTCGGTCCACAGCTCGGGCGGCCCGGTCGGCTGCACGTCCAGGTGCGCGTACAGCAGGACGGTGGGCGCTCCCGGCGGCGCGGGCCAGCGCGCGAGCACGGACGGGGCGCCGCCTGCGGCGACGACCTGCACCTCGGCCGCGCCCGCCTGCTCCGCCCAGGCCACCACCTGACCGGCTGCGGCCTGCACGTCGTCCGTCCGGGCCGGATCGGCGGACACCGACGGCACGCGCACCAGCCGCTCGAGGTCGGCGCGGGCCTGCGGCAGGACCTCGTCGAGGGCCAGCAGCGCGGGGTCGGCTCCCGGAGGAGCCGGCTCAGCCGCGGGTGACTCCGCGCATCGGGCGCAGCGAGGCGCCGAGCGTCGCCTGCAGCCGGCTCCACTGCTTGCCCCACTCGTGCAGCGGCTGCAGCGAGCGCTCGAGCACCTCGAGCTGGCTCTCGAACGACGCGAGCTGCACCTGCATGGCCTTCACCAGGGCGCGCTTGGCCCGGATCTCCTCCAGCATGAGGTCCAGCGCAGCTGTGGGCGGCGGGGCCTGCTCCACGACGCTGCGCAGCGAGTTGAGGACGTCCGCGGCGGCGAGAGGCAGCGGCGCACTGCCCACCGCCCCGAGAGCCGTGCCGCCCGCCGAGCGCATGACGTCGCTGAGCGCCCGCACGCGGTCGAAGAGCTCGTCCGCCGCCGCCCGCACCATGCTCTGCGGCTGGTCCGACTCGTCTTTCGCCACCGTCGTCCTCCTCGTCGCCGGGTCGCCGACCTCGTCGGGCTCTCCCCCGATCATGCTGCCTCAGGGCCCCCCGGCCCTCCGCGACCCGCCCGCGTGCGCGTGGTCACGCACCGCGCGGACCGGCTCGGGGCACGGACAGGGCACGGAGCGCGTCCGTGGTGGGCCCCAGGGGCGCCGACCCCAGGCGCACCCGGCGCAGCGTGCTCAGCGCCCTGGGCCAGTTGACGACCACGGCGCCGGTCACCACGTGCCCGTCCCGGCTGGACACCTCCGCGAACCGGCCCGCTCCCGGATCACCGACCACCACGCGCTCCGCCGCCTCCTCGGGGCGGCCCAGGACCTGCACACGCCACCCGTGCTGGTCCGTCCAGACGTACGCGCTCGGCTCGTGCACGCGGAGGTCGTGCGGAGCGGCGATGCCGTGCGCGACGCACTCGGCCTGCTCGACCGCGCTCGTCCAGTGCTCGACGCGCACCGCGCGCTGCTGACCCGGTACCTGCCAGCGCGCGACGTCGCCCACCGCCCACACGTCCGGCGCGCTGGTGCGTCCGGACGCGTCGCACACCACGCCGTCGTCCAGCAGCACGCCCGACCCCGCGAGCCAACCGTCCTCCGGCTCGGCGCCGATGCCGGCCACCACGGTCGCCGCCCGCAGCTCTCCGCCGTCGGTCAGCCGCACCCGCAGGTCCCCCTGCTGACCCGCGACCTCGGCGACGCCGACACCGAGCCGGCACACCACCCCCGCGCGCTCGTGCAGGTCGACGAGCAGGGCGCCGACCTCCGCTCCCACCACCCGGACCATCGGCACCCGCTCGGGGTCGACCAGCGTGACGTCCAGACCGAGCGCGCGGCACGCGGACGCGACCTCGCCGCCGATGAGCGCCCCGCCGAGCACCACCACCGGACCGCCGCCCGCCAGCGCCGACCGCAGCCGCTCCGTGTCGGCGAGGGTCCGGACCACATGGACCTGCTCCGGCCGGAACGGCGCGGTGCGCGCCCGCGCGCCCGTGGCGACCACGAGCGCGCCGTACGCCAGCGCGCTCCCGTCCGCCAGCCTCAGCCGGCGTCCCTCGACGTCCAGCGCGGTGGCCGGGCATCCGAGCCGCAGCTCGATCCCGTCGGCCGCCGCCTGCGCCCGGTCGAGCAGCAGCAGGTCGTCCCGGCCCGCGCGCCCCGTCAGGAACTCCTTGGACAGCGGCGGTTTGTCGTACGGAAGCTCGGTCTCCGCCCCGACGAGCACCACCTCGCCGGACCACCCCTCCTGCCGCAGGGCCTGCGCCGTGCGCAGTCCGCCCACCGAGCTGCCGACGACCACCACGCGCCGCGTCACGAGCGCGTCCTGTTCGTGCCGCCCTGGGCGATGACGCGACAGCGCGTGTTCGCGGCCCGCGGGGTCGGCAGCGCAGGACCCTCTCTCGTGGCACCCGACCTGACCGCGCCACAACGGACGTCGGCCGGCTCGAGCGTGGCGTGCCGGACGTCGACCACAGCCGCAGTCCCCGTGCGCATCACGCCCTCCGGACTGCCCACGACGGCGTTCGGCAGCACCGCGTCGACGGCCGGTCGCGCGTCCTCCCGTGCCGTTGACCGGACGCCGTCCGCGGCGTGCTCCCTTCCGCCGCGGCCGACGTCATCGGTCGGTGACCCAGCCGTCGGGTCCGAGGACGCGGCCGTCCTTGAGCCGGAGTGTCTTGTGGCCCTCGTGGAGGTCGCGGTGGCTCACGCCACGTACAGCCCGCGGCGCAGCTGGTTCTCCACACGCGCGTCGCGGCCTGTTCTGCAGCCCATCCGCCAGCGCCAGCAACACCCGCAGGCGCGGGTGACAGCAGGGCCGGCACGCTGCACCGGTGTGCCGGCTCGCCGTGCCTCCGGTCCTGGTGGTCACGGACTCAGCCGGTCCTGCATGGCTACGCGATGGAGCACGCTCACGCTCGCGGCGCAGAAGCACAGCCGTCCATCCCGCACGCCGGAGCCGAGGCCCTGCGTCATGACCCGTGACCCGTCACAGCGG
>JALYNK010000140.1 GCA_030773235.1 Actinomycetota bacterium
GGAGCAGGTCCAGCAGTACGGGTCCGAGGTCCCCGGAGCAGATGTGGCCGGAGCAGATGTGGCCGGAGCAGATGTGGCCGGAGCAGATGTGGCCGGAGCAGATGTGGCCGGAGCAGATGTGGCCGGGGCAGAGCCGACCGGCGACGCGCCGGCGCGCGTCCCCGACAAGCCGTGGGTCATGCGGACGTACGCCGGGCACTCGTCGGCGCAGGCCAGCAACGAGCTGTACCGCACCAACCTGGCCAAGGGCCAGACCGGCCTGTCGATCGCCTTCGACCTGCCGACGCAGACCGGCTACGACCCCGACGACGAGCTCGCGCGCGGCGAGGTGGGCAAGGTCGGCGTGCCGGTGTCGCACCTCGGTGACATGCGCACGCTGCTCGCCGACATCCCGCTCGGCGAGATGAACACCTCGATGACCATCAACGCCACCGCCATGTGGCTGCTGGCGCTCTACCAGGTGGTGGCCGAGGAGCAGGGCGTCGAGCCGGCCGCGCTGTCCGGAACGACGCAGAACGACATCATCAAGGAGTACCTCTCGCGCGGGACGTACGTCTTCCCGCCCGGGCCGTCGCTGCGGCTCATCACCGACATGGTGGCCTACAGCGTCACGGCGATCCCGAAGTGGAACCCGATCAACATCTGCAGCTACCACCTGCAGGAGGCCGGGGCGACCCCGGTGCAGGAGATCTCGTACGCGCTGTGCACGGCCATCGCCGTGCTCGACGCGGTGAAGGCGTCCGGGCAGGTCCCCGACGAGCGCTTCGGCGAGGTCTGCGGCCGCATCTCCTTCTTCGTCAACGCCGGGGTGCGTTTCGTCGAGGAGATCTGCAAGATGCGCGCCTTCACCCGGCTGTGGGACGGGCTGCTGCGCGACCGGTACGGCGTGCAGGACCCCAAGCACCGGCGGTTCCGCTACGGCGTGCAGGTGAACTCGCTCGGGCTCACCGAGGCGCAGCCGGAGAACAACGTGCAGCGCATCGTGCTGGAGATGCTCGGCGTCACGCTGTCCAAGGACGCTCGCGCCCGAGCCGTGCAGCTGCCGGCGTGGAACGAGGCGCTCGGCCTGCCCCGGCCGTGGGACCAGCAGTGGTCGCTGCGCATCCAGCAGGTGCTGGCGTACGAGACCGACCTGCTCGAGCACGAGGACCTCTTCGAGGGCTCGGTCGTCGTCGAGCGCAGGGTGCGCGAGCTCGAGCGCGCGGTCACCCAGGAGGTCGACAAGGTCCAGGCGATGGGCGGCGCGGTGGCCGCCGTCGAGTCCGGCTACATGAAGAGCGCCCTGGTCGCCTCGCATGCCGAGCGGCGCCGGCGCATCGAGGCCGGCGAGGAGGTGGTGGTCGGGGTCAACAGGTTCACCTCGACCGCGGAGAACCCGCTGCTCGCCGATCTCGACACGGCGATCATGACGGTCGACCCCGGCGCCGAGCGCGCCGCCGTCGAGGCGTTGCGGGCCTGGCGCTCGCAGCGCGACGCGGCCGGAGTTGACGAGGCGCTCCGGGCGCTGCGCGACGCCGCGAAGACCGACGTCAACCTCATCCCCGCCACCGTCGCGTGCGCGCGGGCCGGGGTGACGACGGGGGAGTGGGCCGGCGCGCTGCGCGAGGTGTTCGGCGAGTACCGCGCGCCGACCGGCGTCTCCGGCGGTGTCGCGCTGGGCGAGGCGGGAGCGGCGATCGCGGACGTGCGGCGCGCGGTGCAGCAGACCGGCGAGGAGATCGGCTCGCGCCTGCGCTTCCTCGTCGGCAAGCCCGGGCTCGACGGGCACAGCAACGGCGCGGAGCAGATCGCCGTGCGCGCCCGCGACTGCGGCTTCGAGGTCGTCTACCAGGGCATCCGGCTGACCCCGGCGGAGATCGTCGCGGCCGCCGTCGAGGAGGACGTGCACGTCGTCGGCCTGTCGATCCTGTCCGGCTCGCACATGGAGGCCGTGCCGGCCGTGCTCGACGGGCTGCGCGCCGCCGGCGCGGGCGACGTGCCCGTGGTCGTCGGGGGGATCATCCCGGACTCCGACGCCGCCCGGCTGCGCGCCGCCGGCGTCGCCCGGGTCTACACGCCGAAGAACTTCGAGCTCACGCAGATCATGCGCTCGTTGGTCGACGTCGTGCGCGAGGCGAACGACCTGCCGCCGCTCGACTGACCGCGGGACCGGGGCGACGGGGGAGCTACCGCAGGCGGCGCCGCACCCGTCGGCGGGCGCGGCGCGACATCGGCGTACGGGCGACGTCGGCGGCGCTGCGCAGGACGCGTCCGGCCTGCGGGTTGCGCCGGCCGACCCGTACGCCGACAGCCTCCAGCAGCCGCCCCACGACGGGCAGCACGATCGTGACGAGCAGGTAGCGGCGGAAGCGGGCCGACAGGAACGCGAACATGGCCCGCCTCCTGCCCCGGTCCCGCGCCGGGGACACGCCGGGGGGCCCGGTCTGGCGGCGCCGCTCCCGGATGCCGCCGCCTCGCTAGCCTGCGGCCGTGCGCCTCGTCCTCGCCCGCTGCGCGGTCGACTACGTCGGGCGGCTCACCGCGCACCTGCCGCCCGCCGTGCGGCTGCTGCTCGTGAAGGCGGACGGCAGCGTGTCCGTCCACGCCGACGACGGCGCGTACAAGCCGCTCATGTGGATGAGCCCGCCCTGCCGCACCACGGTCGAGGACGACGTCTGGACGGTGTCGAGCAGAGGAGAGCAGCTCGTCATCTCGCTGCACGAGGTCCTGTCGGACACCACCCACGAGCTCGGCCGCGACCCCGGCCTGCAGAAGGACGGCGTCGAGGCCCACCTGCAGCAGCTGCTCGCCGAGCGCACCGAGGTCCTCGGACCCGGCTGGACGCTCGTGCGCCGCGAGTACCCGACCGACATCGGCCCGGTCGACCTGCTGTGCCGCGACGCCGACGGCGCGCACGTGGTCGTCGAGGTCAAGCGGCACGCCGAGATCGACGGCGTCGAGCAGCTCACCCGCTACCTCCAGCGGCTGTCGACCGTCCTCGGCGACGTGCGCGGCGTGCTGGCCGCCCAGTCGTTCAAGCCGCAGGCGAAGGTGCTCGCCGCCGACCGCGGCATCGTCTGCGTCCCGCTCGACTACGACGCGCTGCGCGGGGTCGAGAGCTCGACGCCCACCCTGTTCTGAGCCGTTCTGCTGTACTCGGCGGGGGCTGGGCGGCAGCCCCCGGCGCGAGGGGGAGCGGCTGTGCCACGGGAGTTCCGCAAGGTCGGCGTCGTCGGGCTGGGGACCATGGGCTCGGGCATCGTCGAGGTGCTGAGCCGGTCGGGCCTCGAGGTGGTCGGCGGGGAGCACGACGAGGGCGGGGTCGCGCGCGGTCGGGCACGGCTCGAGCGCTCGCTGTCGCGGGCGGTGTCCCGCGGCAAGCTCGACGAGCAGACCGCGCAGGAGGTCCTCGGGCGCATCACGCTCACCACCGACAAGACGCAGTTCGCCGACTGCGAGCTCGTCGTGGAGGCGGTGCCCGAGAAGCTCGAGATGAAGAAGACGCTGTTCGCCGAGCTCGACGGCATCCTGCCGCCGGGAGCCGTGCTCGCGACCAACACCTCGGCGCTGTCGGTCACCGACCTCGCGACGTCGACATCGCGTCCTGCGCGCGTGCTCGGCATGCACTGGTTCAACCCGGCGCAGGTCATGGACCTCATCGAGGTCGTGCAGACCGTCGTCACCGATCCCGAGGTGGTGGCCGACGTCGAGGCGCTGTGCGCCCGGTGCGGCAAGAGCGACGTCACCGTCTCCGACCGCGCCGGGTTCATCGCCAACGCGCTGCTGTTCGGCTACCTCAACAACGCGCTGCGCATGTACGAGGCGCGCTACGCCTCGCGGGAGGACATCGACGCCGCGATGCGCCTCGGCGCGGGTCACCCTATGGGGCCGCTCGCGCTGCTCGACCTCATCGGCCTGGACTCCGCGTACGAGATCCTCGAGACGATGTACCGGCAGTCGCGCGACCACCGGCACGCGCCGGCGCCGCTGCTCAAGCAGTACGTCACCGCCGGGCTGCTCGGCCGCAAGTCCGGCCGCGGGATCTACACCTACGCCAAGCCCGGGTCGCCCGAGGTCGTCGACGACGCCGAGACCCCGCGCGCCGCGGCCGCGCAGGGGGCGGCCCGGCCGGTCCGCACCATCGGTGTGGTCGGCACCGGGACCATGGCGAGCGGCATCGTCGAGGTGTGCGCCCGGGCCGGCTACGACGTGGTGTTCCGGGCCCGCGGCGAGGACCGGGTGGCCGACGTCCGCAAGCGCGTGGAGAGCTCGCTCGACAAGGCCGTGCAGCGCGGCCGGGTCAGCGAGGAGGACCGGGCGAATGCGCTCAGTCGCATCACCGGGGTGACCGCCCTGGACGACCTGCGCGACTGCGACCTGGTCATCGAGGCCGTTGTCGAGGACCTCGCGGTGAAGCGGGCGCTGTTCGGCGCGCTCGACGAGGTGGTCAAGCCGGGCGCGGTGCTCGCCACCACGACCTCGTCGCTGCCCGTCATCGAGTGCGCCAGGGCGACCTCGCGCCCCGAGGACGTCGTCGGCATGCACTGGTTCAACCCGGCCCAGGTGATGAAGCTCGTCGAGGTCGTGCCGACCGTGCGCACGGCGGCCGACGCCACGGCGACGGTGCTCGAGGTGTGCCGGACGGCCGGCAAGCACGCGGTGCAGTGCGGCGACCGGGCGGGGTTCATCGTCAACGCGCTGCTGTTCCCGTACCTCAACGACGCGGTGAAGATGCTCGAGGCGAACTACGCGAGCATCGACGACATCGACCTCGCGATGACGCACGGCTGCGCGCACCCCATGGGGCCCTTCGCGCTCATGGACGTCGTCGGCCTGGACGTCACGCTGGCCATCCAGCGCACGCTGTTCCTGGAGTTCCGCGAGCCCGGCGACGCGCCCGCGCCGATGCTCGAGCACCTGGTGCGCGCGGGCTACCTGGGCCGCAAGGCGGGCCGCGGGTTCCGCGACTCCACCCGCCGCTAGTCGCGGTGGCGGGCGGCTCGCGCCGCGCGGCGCTGCGCGCGGCCGAGCGC
>JALYNK010000141.1:0-3350 GCA_030773235.1 Actinomycetota bacterium
CTGCTGCTGCTCGGTCACGGTGGCCTTGTCCAAGCGCACCCGCTCGACCGGCACGGTCTCCTTGTCGACGACCGCGCGCTCCTCGGTGAGCGTGACCTCGTGCTCCTCCTCCGACAGCGCCGGGCCGTCGTAGGCCTGCGAGGCGTTGGCGTCGGTGATCGGCTCGCGCTCGACCCGGACCTCCTCGCGCGTCACGGGGACGGTCTCGGTCTGCGTCTCGGTGGTGATGAACTTGCGCAGCCGGGCGCGGCCCGTCTCGCGCTGCTCGGTGCCGACGGACAGCCGCTCCTCCGAGCGGGTCATCGCGTCGTCCGTGGTCGGGCCGCTCGTGTCGTGTCCGACCACGCGGTTCTGGACGTCGTCGAACACGCCGTCGCCGTCCGCGTCACGCCGGCCGGTGCCGCTGGTGGCGTCGTCGCCGGTCGTGCCCGCGACGCCGGCCTGCGTGGTCTGCGTGCCGGCCTGCGTGGTCTGCGTGCCGGCCTGGCCGCCGCGGAGGCCGTAGTACTCGTAGAGCCGCTGCTCCTCCTCGGGCGTGATGTGCCCGTCCTCCGCAATCTGCGGTGCGCCGTGCACCTTCGCGCGGTCGTACGGCACCGTGACGGCACCGCTCGAGCTGGTCGCGCCGGCCAGCGGCACGAACACCTCACGGGAGCCGAGACCGGCGTCGACCGTGGCGAAGGTCGGCTCACCGCTCTCGTCGTCGGTGTACAGCTCCGTGATCCGGCCGAGGTCGCCGTCAGAGCCGCGCAGGGTCGAGCCGACGAGCGTCGGCAGGGCGTCGCGGTCGAGCGCCATCGTGGTCCTCTCGTCATGGGGTCGCGCAGTCCGCGCAGCATTACCCCCGCCCGTTGCGAGGGACGCGTCGGCGCACAGCCGGACAGGCGGACATCACCGCTCGGCGACCCGGCCGACAGGCAGCAGCCGCGTGCCCGGAAGTCGACAGCCCCCTCCTGCCCTGATCGCGCTGGATCGCCATGTCGTCGGCGACGGCCGGCACGTGACCGGCTGGCGTGCGTCATCGGAGCTTCTCGGGCTCCCGATGGTGGTCCCGCCTGGCGTGCGTCATCGGGGCCTCTCGGGCTCCCGATGGTGGTCCCGCCATGCGTACGCTTCGCGCGGGAGGCTCCAGCGGGAGTCACTGTGCGTCCAGGGTCGGGGGCGGGCGTGCGCGTGCGGACAGGGAGGGCAGAGCCACTGCTCGTGCGCGCCGCCGTGCTGCCGGCGGAGCCCACGAGCGCCGGAGCGGCCCGGCGCCTGCTGCTCGACGCGCTGCGCGAGACGGGGCGGGAGCGCTGGGCCGACAGCGGCACGCTCGCCATCACCGAGGTCGTCACCAACGCGGTCCTACACGCCGCCACGGCGGTCGAGGTCACCGTGGCGGTGCTCCCGGACGAGGTGGACGTGTCGGTGTTCGACCGCTCTCCCGTGCTCCCGCTGCCGCGCACGTACGGCCCGCAGGCGACGACTGGCCGCGGGCTGCGGCTGGTCGCGGCGGTCACCGCCGAGTGCGGTGTCGAGCCCCGGGACGACCCGCGCGGCAAGGACGTGTGGTTCCGCATCCGCGACGAGGAGCCGGTCGACGAGGCGAGCGTCGACGACCTGCTCGCCGCGTGGGACCTCGAGGTCGGAGCCGAGTTCGCTCCCGACGACCTCGACGACGCCGCTCCGCTGGCGACGGTCCAGGAGCCGGAGCTGCGCACTGTCACCCTGCGCAACATGCCCGCGGTGCTCTGGCTGGCCGCGCGGCAGCACCACGACGGACTGCTGCGAGAGCTCGCGCTCTACGTCGCGGAGCACGGCGAAGTCCAGGTGGACCTGCAACTGGCCGACCGCGCCCGCTGGGTGATCGGGCGTGCCCTGCTGGCCCGGCTCGAGCAGGCCGGCATCGACTTGGGCGTACGGCCGGGGGACGCAGCGGGGGTCGAGCCGCCCGTGGACGGTCTCGACCTCGAGGTGGCGATCCCGACGGACCTCGTGCCGGCGTACGGGGCGCTGCAGGACGCGCTCGACGCCGCAGAGCGGCTCGCGGCGGCCGGGCGGCTGCTCGTCCGCCCCGGCCTGCCGGAGATCGTCGCTGTGCGGGACTGGGCGTGCGAGCAGGTCGTCGCGCAACTGGCCGGCGCTCCGGCGCGGCCCTGGGGCGGCGTGGCGCAGCGGGAGTTCGAGACGGCGTTCCCCGACGTGACGACGCCCGAGCCGCGGTGGGACGACAGCGTGGTGACAGGGTCCCTGCGCTGCGTCGTGGCCGCGGACGACGCGAACCGCATCGTCGCCGTCAGCGAGCCGCTCGCCGAGCTGGTCGGCCTGCCCGTGGCGGACCTCGTGGGTAGGCGCGTTGTCACGCTGGTCCCCGCGCGCTACCGCGAGGCGCACGTGGCCGGCTTCAGCCGCTACCTCAGCACCGGTGAGGCACAGGTGCTCGGGCGTCCCCTGGTCCTGCCCCTGCTGCTGGCCGACGGCCGCGAGACCACCTGCCGCTACCTCGTCGAGGCCGCGCCCGTGCGCGGCGGTCGGGCCGTGTTCCTGGCTTGGCTCGACCCGCTCTGAGGCATGCCGCCCGGCACGGGGCGCGAGGGCGCAGCAGCTCGCTCTCGCCCGGCCTGTACCGGTCCGGCCGCCGCCTGTGAGGCGGTTCACCCCCGTGGGAGGCGCCGAACTGCTTGCTGGAGTTAGCGGCCAGCAGTAGCGTCGTCGCGTGATGAAGGAACCGCTGGAGAGCGTGACCGGCGCGGCCAACCGGCTCGGTGACTTCATCCGCGAGCAGCGCCGCGGCAGCCAGATCTCGCTGCGGCAGCTGTCGGCCTTGGCGGGCGTCAGCAACCCGTACCTCAGCCAGATCGAGCGGGGGCTCCGCCGACCGAGCGCCGAGATCCTGCAGCAGATCGCCAAGGCGCTCCGCGTCTCGGCCGAGGCCATGTACGTGCAGGCCGGCATCCTCGAGCAGCGCGAGGTCGGCGGTGCCGTGCCTGACGCGGTGCTGACGGACGCCGCGCTGACCGAGCGGCAGAAGCAGGTGCTGCTCGAGATCTACGAGAGCTTCCGCAAGGAGAACGCCGTCGCCGCGGCCGCGGCGGAGGTCGCGCCCGAGGCCTCCGAGGACATCCCGGCGCCCCGGCGGCTGCGCCGCCGTACCACCCGCGCCGAGGCGGAGCCCGCCGCGGCCGGGCCAGGGGACGGCGAGACGCCCGACCGCGGACGCCCTCGAAAGCTCCACCGCCTGAACCTCCCCGACCCGACCCGACCAGGAGGCACTCCGTGAGCTCCATCCCCGTCACCGCCGACGTCGAGCGCGCCCCCGAGGGCGTGCAGGCCCGCCTCGCCGTCAAGCTGCCCCCCGTCAAGCTGCC
>JALYNK010000141.1:3450-5007 GCA_030773235.1 Actinomycetota bacterium
GCCGTCAAGCTGCCCCCCGTCAAGCTGCCCGCCGTCAAGCTGCCGGCCGTCCCGCTCGCCGAGGTCCGCAAGCCGGTCTTCGCCTACATCGGCGCGGCCGACCTCGCCGTCGAGCAGGCCAAGAGCCTGCCCGCGCTGTACGCCGCGGAGAGGCGCAAGCTCCAGGCCCGTCTCGACGAGCTCCCCGACGCCGTCAAGCAGCTGCCCGCGCAGGCCCGTGAGCTGCGCGAGGAGGTCGAGGTCCGCGTGGCCAAGGCGCAGGAGCAGGCCGCCGAGGTGTACGCCGGACTGGCCGTGCGCGGCGAGCGCCTCGTGACCTCGATCCGCCGCCAGCCGGCCACCGAGGCCGCCGTGGCCGAGGCCAAGGAGGCCGTCGCCAAGGTCGAGGCCGCCGGCGTCGCCGCCAAGAAGTCCGCGCAGGCCGGCGCCCGCGCAGCGGAGCACGCCGCCGCCAAGATCGGCTGACCTCCAGCACGCAGCACTGCCCGCGGGGCCCGAGCGCGAGAGCCGAGGCCCCGCGGCGCACAGCGGCACCGGACCCGACGCGTCACACTGGGTGCGTGAACCTGCTCCTCGGAGCTGACGCGCTCCTGCTCGTCGTCTCGCTCGTCCTGCTGGTGCTGTCGGTGTGGGCGCTCGTCGACGCGCTCATCCGGCCGACCGCCGCTTTTCCGGCGGCGGGCAAGCTCACCAAGCCGGTGTGGGTCGGCATCCTGGCCGTCTGCGTCGCCCTGTCGCTCCTCGGCGTCAGCGCGCTGGGGCTGCTCGGCGGCGCGATCGCGGTGGCCACGATCGTCTACCTCGTCGACGTACGACCCGCGGTGCGCGACCTGGGCAGCCCGGGGCGCTGGCGCTAGCCGCCGGACGGGGCCGACTGCGCCTCCGGCGCGACGTCCTCCGCGGCCTGCTGTCCCACGTGCACGAACACCAGCGCGGGATCCGGGTTGCGGTCGAGCTCCTCGGTCTCGCCGTTGGCCTCGTAGACGTCCAGCATTCCGGGGGCGTCGCTCGGCGCGAACAGCCGTCGGACGCCCTCCTGGACCGTCGTGGACTCGCCGCTCCGGCTCCCGCCGCGCAGCACCACCAGCTCGTCAGACATGCCACAGCAGTACCCGCGTGCTCGCACCTCCGACCGGCCCCATCCGGCCGGCGCCCCCGTGCGAACACCTGGCGCCCCGCCCCGACCCCTGCACCCGGTCGACGTCCCGCACGCTCCTCGTACCGAAGGCCCCCGGATGTCTGAGCACGTGACCGTCACCTCGCAGCTGCAGCTGCGCCTGGTCGTCCCCGGCGGGCCGAGCCTGCCCGTGACCACGGACGTGCGGTACGACGCGACCGACCCGTGGGCCGTGCGCGTCGCCTTCCGCACCGGCGACGAGGACGCCGTGAGCGTCGAGTGGCTGTTCGCGCGGTCGCTGCTCATCGACGGTCTCAGCGGCCCGGCGGGCGAGGGCGACGTGCGCGTGTGGCCGTCCGTGCGCGGACGGTCGCGGATCGTCCACCTGGCGATGTCGTCGCCGTCGGGCTCCGCGCTGTTCGAGATGGACCGCGACGGTC
>JALYNK010000142.1 GCA_030773235.1 Actinomycetota bacterium
CCTCAAGCTCCTCTTCGAGGAGCCCGAGAGCGCGTCCCTCGAGCAGTGGCTGGTCGACCGGCAGGACATCGCGGTCGTGAGCAGCGAGTTCGCGCGGGTCGAGGTGCTCCGCGCCACGCGGCGGCTGGACGAGGCCCGACTCTCCGCCGCCCGGTCTCTGGTGTCCCAGCTCGACCTCGTCCCGCTCGCGGGTCCGCTGCTGCACGAGGCCGCCGAAGTCGGCGGCACGCACCTGCGCACGCTCGACGCACTGCACCTGGCCAGCGCGCTCGCGCTGGGCGAGGTGCTCTCCGCCTTCGTCGTCTACGACCCCCGTCTGGCCGCCGCCGCGGCGGGTGCGGGTCTGGCGGTGCAGCAGCCGGGCCGGTGAGCCGTCAGGCGTGCAGGCCGCACTCCACCTTGCTCTTGCCGGCCCAGCGGCCGGCCCGCGGGTCCTCACCGGGGGCGACGCGGCGGGTGCACGGCGCGCAGCCGATCGACGGGTAGCCGTC
Source organism: Actinomycetota bacterium (assembly GCA_030773235.1). GTDB lineage: Bacteria > Actinomycetota > Actinomycetes > Mycobacteriales > SCTD01 > JALYNK01. The sequence continues at coordinate 492 of JALYNK010000142.1, forward strand.
GTACTGCAGCGGGTTGACGAGGATGCCGTGGTCGGCGACGTAGGAGTCGAACTGCTCCTGCGTCCACGTCGCGAGCGGGTTGACCTTGACCTTCTCGCGCTTGGCGTCCCACTCGACGACGCCGACGGTGCGGCGGGTGGCGGCCTCGTCGCGGCGGATGCCGCTGGCCCAGGCGGCGTACGGCCGCAGCCCGCGCTCGAGCGGCTCGACCTTGCGGATGAAGCAGCAGGCGTCGGGGTCGCGCTGCAGCAGGCGGCCGCCGTACACCGCCTCCTGCTGGCCGACGGTGAGCAGCGGCAGCACGGTGCGCACGTTGACGTCGTAGACGGCCTGCACCGCGTCGCGGGTGCCGAGCGTCTCGGCGAAGTGGTAGCCGGTGTCGAGGAACAGCACGTCGATCCCCGGCGCGACCTGCTCGGCGAGCGACGCGAGCACGCCGTCGCCCATCGACGACGCGATGACGAAGCCGTCGCCGAACGTCTCGTGCGCCCACCGCAGGACGTCCTGGGCCGACGCCTGCTCGAGGTCACGGCCCGCCTGCTCGGCCAGCTCGCGCAGAGCCGCCGGCCCCAGCTCGCGAGCCTGCGGGGCGTCCGTCACCGGTCGAGTGTGCACGGATCGGGCAACACCGCGGGTGCCGGGGTCTCTTCCGGGTACGCGCGCAGGCATGCCGCTCCCCCGCGCCGCCGCCGCCGCTCTGCTCGCCCTGTCGCTCGCGCTCGCCGGCTGCTCCGGCAACGTCTCCGGCGATGCCAACCCCGACAAGCAGTCCAACCAGGTCCCGCTGCCGACGGGTTCCGCCAGCCGCTGAGCGCCGCGCCGGCGTCGGTCCTGCGTGGCAGGCTGGCGCGGTGAGCGCTCCCGTTCCCGCGCTCGTCACGCTGCACCTGTGGCGGGTGGCGCCGTGGTCGGTCCCCGCGGCGGTGCTGCGGATGGGCCTCGACCGCGCCCGGGTGCGGGCGACGCCGGGCGTCCGGTTCGCCAAGCTGCTCGGCACCGGGGACGGCCGCACCTTCACCCTCCGCGACGCCGACCCGACCCGGTGGGGGCTGCTCGCCACCTGGGCCGACGCCGCTGCGGCGCGCACGTTCGAGCGCTCGCACGTCGCTCGGGCCTGGCGCCGCCTCGCCTGCGAGTCGTGGCGCCTGGACCTGCGCCCGGTCGCCTCCCGCGGCCGGTGGAGCGGCCGGGAGCCGTTCGGCGACCCCGCCCCCGAGCGCACGACCGGGCCGGTCGCCGCGGTCACCCGGGCCCGGCTGGCGCCGGTGCGCGCCACGAGCTTCTGGTCCGCCGTGCCGCCGGTGAGCACCGGCCTGCGCACCACCCCCGGTCTGCTCGCCGCCTTCGGCATCGGGGAGGCGCCGCTCGGCCTGCAGGGCACGTTCAGCCTCTGGCGCTCCGCGGCCGACCTGCGCTCCTTCGCCTACGGCGGCGCGGCGCACCGCGAGGTGGTGGCCCGCACCGAGCCCGAGGGCTGGTACGCGGAGGAGCTGTTCGCCCGCTTCGCGGTCGTCGACAGCGCCGGAACGCTCGACGGACGGGACCCGCTGGCGTGACCGGCACGGTGTCGGTCGGCGAGTGGGACTGCACGGCCCTGCGGCGGGCCGCCGACGAGGTCCTCGACGTCTACGCCGAGGCGATGCAGGTGCCGCGGGTGCACGCGAGCAGCCGGCGGGGCATCCTCGCCGGCCACCTCGACCGCAAGGGCCTGCGCGCGCTGGGCGCGCGCGACGAGACCGGCCTGCTGGTCGGCGTCGCGTACGGCCACCTCGGGGCGCCCGGGCAGTGGTGGCACGACCAGGTGCGGACGGCTCTGGAGGGCTCGCTCGGCTGCGACGCCGCGCAGCGCTGGCTGACGGGAGCGTTCGAGGTGTGCGAGCTGCACGTCCGCCCGGCGTGGCAGGGCACCGGTCTCGGCCGCGCGCTGCTGGACGGGCTGCTGGCCGGCACTCCCGCGCGCGTCGCGCTGCTGACCACTCCGGACGCCGAGACGCGCGCCCGCGGCTTCTACCGGACCGCCGGCTGGGTCGACCTGGCCCGACGGGTGCGCTTCCCCGGCGACCCGCGCGAGTTCGCGGTGCTCGGCCTCCGGCTCGCCCGGAGACCCTCGTGAGCGACCGCGCCGTCGTCGTCGGCGCCGGCCACAACGGGCTCGTCGCCGCCTGCTACCTCGCCCGCGCCGGGCTCGACGTCACCGTGGTGGAGCGCGACACGGTGCTCGGCGGCGCGGTGTCGACCGTCGAGCGCTTCCCCGGCTACCGCATGGACCGCGGCTCGAGCGCGCACATCATGGTCCGACACACCGGCATCGTCGAGGAGCTCGACCTCGCCGCTTGCGGGCTCGAGTACCAGGACCTCGACCCGTGGGGCTTCGCGCCGTTCGGCGACCAGGCGATCACGTTCTCCGTCGACCTCGAGCGCACCTGCGCGTCGATCGAGGCGGTGTGCGGCAGCCGCGACGCCGACGCGTACCGCGCCTTCGTGCAGGACTGGTCGGCGCGCAACGTCCGGGTGTTCGAGGCGTTCCAGGGGCCGCCCACCGGCGCGCACCTCGGCCGCACGCTGTGGGGCGTCGGCAGAGCGACCGGACTGCCCGGGCTCGAGCTCTCCCGGCAGTTCCTCACCACCGCCGACTCGCTGCTCGACGAGCACTTCGACGACGAGCGGCTCAAGACCGCGCTGGCGTGGATGGGCGCGCAGTCCGGGCCACCGACCCACGAGGTCGCCACCGCCGACCTGGTCGGCTGGAACACCGTCATGCACCTGCGCCCGCCCGGCCACCCGAAGGGCGGGAGCGGGATGCTCAGCGAGGCGCTGCGCCGCCGGCTGGAGTCGTACGGCGGTCGGGTCGTGCTCGGCGACGCCGCGACCGCCATCACCACCGCGGGTGGGCGCACCACCGGTGTCCGCACGGCGTCGGGCACCTCCCACCCCGCCGACACCGTGGTCGCGGGCTGCCACGTCCTCACCACGCTCGACCTGCTCGGCGACGCGCTCCCCGGCGACCTCGCCGAGCGCGCCCGGCGCAGCGTGCGCACCGGGAACGGCATCGGGATGGTCGTCCGCCTCGGCACGTCCGACCTGCCGCGCTACCCGGCAGCAACGCCGGAGAGCCACCGGGCGATGCAGCTGGTCGCGCCGTCGCGGCAGGCGCTGCGCAAGGCGCACGGGGAGTTCAGCGCCGGCCTCCCGCCGGAGCGGCCCGCGGCGCTCGCGATGACGTTCAGCGCCTTCGACGACACGATCGCGCCGCCCGGCAAGCACAACGTCACGATCTGGGGGCAGTGGCACCCGTACGCGCTGGCGAACGGCGAGCGCTGGGCCGACATCGCCGAGCGCGAGGGCACCAAGCTCGTCGAGGCCGTCGACCGGGCCGCTCCCGGGTTCGCGGGCACGGTCGAGCACATGCACGTGCAGGACCCGGTCGAGCTCGAGCGCGAGCTCGGCCTGTTGTCCGGCCAGGTGATGCACGTCGAGATGGCCTTCGACCAGATGTTCATGTGGCGGCCGATGCCCGAGCTCGCCGGCTACCGGGTCCCGCAGGTCGGAGGGGTGTTCCTCTGCGGCGCGTCGACGCACCCCGGCGGCGGGGTGTTCGGGGCGAGCGGGCGGACGGCGGCGCGGCTGGCCCTGGCCGCCCGCGCGCCGTCGCTGCTGGGCCGGCTCGGCGCGCTGGCCCGGCGGGGCCCGAGGTGACGGGCCCGGCGTGAGGGACCCGGCGTGAGGGACCCAAGCGTGAGGGACCCCGGCGTGAGGGACCCGGCGTGAGGGGACCCGGTGTGAGGGACCCCCGTGTGAGGGACCCCGGCGTGAGGGACCCCGGCGTGAGGGACCCGGCGTGAGGCGCCTGCCGGCGGCGCTCGCGGCGCTCACCGTCCTGCTGCAGATCGGCTACCCGCTCACCTCGGGCCGCGCCCGCGACCTGCTCACGGTCGCCACCGTCGTCGTGTTCTGCGGCGCGACGGTCAGCCACGCGGCCGTCCACCGCGGGCCGGTCTGGGCGGGGGCGTACCTGGTCGTGACCGCCGGCACCGGGCTCGTCGCGGAGGCGGTCGGGACGCACACGGGGGTCCCGTTCGGCGACTACACGTACGCCGACCGGCTCGGGCCGAAGGTCCTCGACGTGCCGCTGGTCATCCCACTGGCCTGGGCGATGTTCGCCTACCCCTGCCTCCTCGTCGGGCAGGCGCTCGCCCGCGGCCCGTTCGGCGCCGCCCTCGTCGGGGCGGTCGCCCTGGCCGGCTGGGACCTGTTCCTCGACCCGCAGATGGTCACGGCCGGCCACTGGACCTGGACGGGCGTGCGCGTCGCGCTCCCCGGAGCACCCGGCATCCCGGTGAGCAACACGCTCGGCTGGCTCGCCGTCGGCACGGTCATGCTCGGCGTCCTGCAGCTGCTCCCCCGCCGCGCCGCCGACGACCGGGTGCCGTACGCGCTCTTCCTGTGGACGTACGCCTCCTCCGTGCTGGCGTT
>JALYNK010000143.1 GCA_030773235.1 Actinomycetota bacterium
TGACCTCGGTGGCGCGGTTCTCGTGCAGCGCGTCGAGCGGCGTACCGGGCAGCGAGTCGTCCGCGGTGGTCAGCCAGCGCAGCGCCTCGTCCGCGGAGTACTTCGCGTCGCCGAGCAGCCGGAGCACCGGCGCGAGGTGCTTGACGGGCGAGTCGCCGTCGAGCTGGCGCTCCGGCACGACGGTCCGCCCGTCGCGCTGCACGGCGAGCAGCAGCCCGTCCTTGACGGCGGCCCGCGCCCGGGAGACGTCGGTGCCCATGCGCTCGGCGAGCTCCGGGAGCGTCAGCATGCGCATCTCGGGGGGCTCGGTCGGCACTCCGCGAGCCTACGGCGCGACGGGCCCTCCGCCGCTGCTCGCGCTGGCACGGGCGGCGTCGAGCACCGCCGCGGTGGCGCGGGACTCGGCGAGCGGCAGCACCCACCCCGGCCCGCCGGACAGCACCGACGACACCTCCTCGACCATGAGCCGGTAGGGGTCCGCGGCGGGCACCCGCACCCGCTCGGTGGCGGTGCCGTCCGACACCCACAGCTCGGACTCGCCCCTTGCCGTGTACGGCTCACCGCGCAGCTCCACCTCGCCGCGCTCGCCGGTGATCACGAGCCACTGGGCGGGCGGCCGGTCCATGGCCACGTCGACCTCCGCCTGCGCGCCGTCGGCCCAGGACAGCAGCGCCGAGGTCTGCAGGTCGATGCCGCTGGGCCCGGGCCGGGCCCGCGCCGCCACCTCCTCCGGCAGCCCGCCGCCGACCGCCCACAGGCAGGCGCTCACCGCGTAGCACCCGATGTCGTACAGCGCGCCTCCGCCTCGTCCGGGGTCGAGCCGGTAGTCGCCCTCCGGCACGCCGGGAAAGGCGAACCCGGCGGCCACGTGCCGCACGCGGCCGATGTCCGCGAGCCGCTGCTGCGCGAGCCGGACCCGCGGGGACCAGCGGTACCAGCTCGCCTCGACGACGGTCCGGTCGGCCAGGCGCGCCGCGTCGGCGATGGTGTCGACCTCGGCGGCGCTCAGCGCGAGCGGCTTCTCGCACAGCACGTGCTTGCCGGCCTGCAGCGCGGCGACCGTCCAGGGCCGGTGGGCGTCGTTGGCCAGACTGATGTACACCGCGTCGACGGCGTCGTCGGCGAGCAGCGCGTCGTACGCCGGCCAGGTGCGGTCCGGCCCCAGCGCGGCCGCGCGAGACGGGTCGCGCGCCGCCGCAGCAACGAGCCGCGCCCCGTCGGCCGCGTGCACCGCGGGGGCCAGCGACGAGCCAGCGATGCCGCCCGCTCCGAGGAACCCCCACCGCACCACCGCGTCCTCCGCCTCCCCCTGCACCGACCCGGCGACCCCCCGGGCCGGCCGGCGATCACTGCCGCGTAGGGTCGCGAGCACGCGTGCCCCTGCCCCCGACACCGGGAGTTCCCGTGCGTCCTCGACCGCTCGATCCTGCTGCACCGCCTGCCGGGGCGGCCGCGCCGGGCCGCTCGGGCGCGCTCCGGCCCCTGGCCGTCCTGCTCGGCCTGGCCGTCGTCACCACCGCGCACGCCCCCGGCGCCATCACCGTGCGGCGCGGCGACACGCTGTCGGAGCTCGCGCAGCGGCACGGCACGAGCGTGGCGGCGCTCCGCTCGGCCAACGGCCTGAGCGGCTCGCAGATCCGCGCCGGGCAGACGCTGCAGCTGACGGGCGGGCGCGCCGGGTCGTCGGGTGGCAGCTCCTCCGCGGGCGGGTCGTCCAGCGGTCAGCGGGTGCACGTGGTGCGCAGCGGCGAGAACGTGTCGGGGATCGCCCGGCGGTACGGCGCGTCCGTGTCCCGGGTGCTGCGCGCGAACCGGCTCGGGTCCCGCGCCCTGATCCATCCCGGCCAGCGTCTCGTGGTCCCCGGCCGCACGGCGAGCGGAGGTCAGCGGTCGGGTGCCGTGGCGCCGGGTCGCGACACCGTGCGCAGCATCGTCGCGAGCACCGCCCGTCGCCACGGCGTCAGTCCGTCGCTCGCCCTCGCGGTGGCCTACCAGGAGAGCAGCTTCCGGCAGGGCGTCGTGTCGAGCGCCGGCGCGATCGGGGTCATGCAGGTGATGCCGCACGTCGGCCGCAACCTGTCCCGGCAGATCGGCCGACCGCTCGACCTGTACGACACCCGGGACAACGTCACGGCCGGCGTGCTCCTGCTGCGGCAGCTGCTGCGGACGCAGGGTCCGGAGGCGCGCGCCCTCGCCGCCTACTACCAGGGGATCGGCAGCCTCGCGCGGCGCGGCATGCTGCCGTCGACGCGGGCGTACATCCGCAACGTGCTCGCCCTGCGCACCCGCTTCGCCTGACCGCCCTCCGCCCGGGGCGCGGGGTCAGGCGGCGCCGGCCGCGCGCGCCCGGCGGGCCGCGATCCGCTCCCGCTCGGCGGCCGGGTCGGGCAGCGGCACCGCGTCGAGCAGCGATCGGGTGTACGGGTGCTGCGGGTCGTCGTAGACCCGGTCGCGCGGCCCGACCTCCACGAGCCGCCCGCGGTGCATCACCGCGACGTCGTCGGACACGTGCCGCACCGCGGCGAGGTCGTGCGCGATGAACAGGTACGTGAGCCCCAGCTCGGCCTGCAGCCGCCGCAGCAGGTTCATCACCTGCGCCTGCACGCTGACGTCGAGCGAGGCGATGGGCTCGTCGAGCACGACGAGCTCGGGCTCGACGGCGAGCGCCCGCGCGATGCCGACCCGCTGGCGCTGCCCGCCGGAGAGCTGGTGGGGGTAGCGGGCGGCGAACGCGGGCGCCAGCCCCACCAGCCCGAGCAGCTCCTCGACCCGTTCCCGGCGCCGGTCGCGGTGCAGCCGGTGGATGACCAGCGGCTCGGCGACGCTCGTCCCGACGGTGAGGCGCGGGTCCAGCGAGGCGTACGGGTCCTGGAACACCATCGCCGTCCGGCGGCGCAGCACGCGCAGGTCGCGGCGGCCGAGCCGCAGGACGTCCAGCGGCCGCTCGCCGGACAGCCGCACCCGGCCGCCGGCGGTCGGCACGAGGCGCAGCAGCGCGAGCCCGGTCGTCGACTTGCCCGACCCCGACTCGCCGACCAGGCCCAGCGTGCGCCCGCGGTCGATCGAGAAGCTGACGCCCTCGACCACGCGCACCGGCTCGCGGCGGCCCGGCGCCGCGTACGCGACCTGGAGGTCCGCCACCTCCAGCAGCGGCTCGGTCACGACGCGGTCGCGGCTGGTCACGAGGTGCCCCGGTAGAACGAGCGGACCCGGTGCCCGTCGCCGACCTCGACGAGCGGCGGGTGCTGGTCGGCGCAGCGCGCGTCGGAGCGCACGGAGCAGCGCGGCCAGAACGCGCAGCCCAGTGGCAGCGCCAGCGCGTCGGGCGGCTGGCCGGGCACGGTGGCGAGGTCCTCCCCCGGCCGGCCGGTCGAGGGCAGCGAGCCGAGCAGCCCGCGCGTGTACGGGTGCTGCGGGCGGTCGTACAGCGCGTCGACCGGGGCGTCCTCGACGACCTCGCCGGCGTACATCACGAGCACCCGGTCGGCGAGCCCGGCGACGACCCCGAGGTCGTGGGTGATCCAGACGACCGCCATGCCGAGGTCGCGCTGCAGCTCGGCGACGAGGTCGACGATCTGCGCCTGCGTCGTGACGTCGAGCGCGGTCGTCGGCTCGTCGGCCACGAGCACCTGCGGCTGCGCGGCGAGACCGATCGCGATCATCACGCGCTGGCGCTGGCCGCCGGAGAAGCGGTGCGGATGGTCGTCCACCCGTCGCCCGGGGTCGGGCACCCCGACGAGGTCGAGCAGCTCGACGGCCCGGTCCCGGGCCGCCCGGCCGCGCAGCCGGAGGTGCAGCTCGAGCACCTCGGTGATCTGCCGCCCCACGGTCAGCACGGGGTTGAGCGAGGTCATCGGGTCCTGGAACACCATGCCGATGCCGGCGCCGCGGACCGAACGCAGCTCGGCCTCCGACGCCCGGACGAGGTCGCGCCCGCCGAACAGCACCGCGCCCTCGACGACCGCCGGCGGCCGGGGCACCAGACCGGTCATCGCCAGCGTGCTCACGCTCTTGCCGCTGCCGGACTCGCCGACGACGGCGAGGGTCTCCCCCGCCGCGAGGTCCCAGGAGACGCCGCGGACCACCCGCGCCAGCCCGCGCCGGGTCCGGAAGCTCACCCGGAGGTCGCGCACCTGCAGCACCGGCGCGCTCACCGGGCGGTCCTCGCCTCGAGGGCCGAGCGCTGGCGCGGGTCGAGGGCGTCGCGCAGCGCGTCGCCGACGAGGTTGAACGACAGCACGGTCGCGAAGATCGCCAGACCCGGGAAGACGCCCATCCACCAGGCCTGCTGCACGAACCCCCGGCCCTCCAGCAGCATGCGGCCCCACGACGGGTCGGGCGGCTGCACCCCGAGGCCGAGGAACGACAGCGCCGCCTCGGACAGGATCGCGAACGCCAGCGACAGCGAGGTCTGCACGATGATCGGTGCGAGGACGTTGGGCAGGACGTGCCCGGCGAGCAGGCGCAGGTCGCTCGCCCCGAGAGAGCGCGCGGCGCGCACGTAGACCTCCTCGCGCACGCTGAGCACCTGGGCGCGGGTGATCCGGGCGAAGATCGGGGTGTAGACCACCCCGATCGCGATCATCGCGTTGGTGACGCCCGGCCCCAGCACGGCGAGGATCGCGATCGCCAGCAGCACGGCGGGGAACGCGAAGAGCACGTCCATCGCCCGCATGACGACGTCGTCGACCCAGCGGCCGTAGAAGCCGGCGACCAGCCCGAGCAGCACGCCGGCGACGAGCGCGATCCCCACCGCCACCAGCCCGACCTGCACGCTGGTGCGCGCCGCGACGAGCACCCGGCTGAGCACGTCGCGGCCGAGCTCGTCAGTGCCGAACCAGTGCCGCCCGCTCGGGCCCTGCAGCCGCTCGGCGATCTGCACGGTGTTCGGGTCGTACGGCGCGAGGCGGTCGC
>JALYNK010000144.1 GCA_030773235.1 Actinomycetota bacterium
CTGGCGTGGCCGTAGACCTCGGCGACCTCGCGGCGCAGCCTGCGCGCGGCGCTGCCGGTGTCCAGTTCGGCCTCGACGACGATGCGGCCGGCGACGAGGTGCAGGCCGCCGGCGAACCGCAGCAGCGCGGCGGTCTCCGACCGGCGGCAGCACGCCCGTCCCGCGGGGAGGCGCGACAGCTCGTCCTTGACCGCCGACGTCATCGCCATGCTGCTCCTGTCACGGTCGTCCATCCATGATCAACGCGCCATGATCGATCGGTACGCCTCGGCGAGGCGCACGGGGTCGTGGCGAGGGGTGCCGTCGCCGAGCGCCACGGGCGCGAGGACCAGCTGGGCACCGGCGGCCTCCACCGCGGACATGAGACCACGCCGGTCGGGCACCAGCTCCGCGTCCGCGAGCACAGCGTCCAGGCGCAGTTGCGGAGCGTGTGCAAGGAGGGCGTCCACGTGGGCCTCCGGGGAGAAGCCCTCCGTCTCCCCGGCCTGCGGCGCGAGGTTGAGCGCGACGAGGCGGCGCGCGGGCGTGCGCTCCAGCGCGTCGCGCAGCCCGGGTACGAGCAAGTGCGTCAGCACGCTCGTGAACCACGAGCCGGGCCCGAGGACCACCCAGTCCGCCTCGAGCACCGCGGCCACGGCAGCGGCGCAGGCGGGCGGGTCGTGCGGCCGCAGCGCGAGCGCGCACACCCGCCCCGGCGTGGTCGCCACCGCGACCTGGCCCCGCACCTCGGCGAGGTCGTCCGGCCGCTCCGGGTCCAGCCCGGCGACCTGCGCCAGGATCTCCAGCGGCACCGCGCTCGCGGGCAGGACGCGCCCGGAGCAGCCGAGCAGGCGCCCGACGAGCTCGAGAGCGCGGACGACGTCGCCCTCGAGATCGGCGAGCGCCGCGAGCACGAGGTTGCCGACGGGGTGGCCGGCCAGCGGACCCGTCCCGCCGAAGCGGTGCTGGAGCAGGCGCTCCCAGGTACGGCCCCACTCGTCCTCGCCCGCCAGCGCGGACAGCGCCATGCGCAGGTCACCGGGGGGCAGCACGCCGAACTCCTCGCGCAGCCGTCCGCTCGACCCGCCGTCGTCGGCGACGGTCACCACCGCGGTGAGGTGCGGCGTGATCCGCCGCAGCGCGGTGAGCGAGGCGGCGAGGCCGTGCCCGCCGCCGAGCGCGACCACCTTCGGCCCGTTGGGGGGCGGCGTGCCCTCCTCCGCCGACGGGGCGCGCTCGGCGTCGGCCCCGGCGTGCGGCGCGCTCACTCGCGCCCCAGGTCGCGGTGGACGACGTGGACGTCGACGTCCGCGCCGGCCAGTCGGCCGGCCAGCTGCTCGCTCATGGCGACGCTGCGGTGCTTGCCGCCCGTGCAGCCGACGGCGAGCAGCGCGTACCGCTTGCCCTCGCGCAGGTAGCCGGTGGTCAGCAGCCGGAGCAGCCCCTCGCCGCGCTCGAGGAACTCCTGAGCGCCGTCCTGCGCCAGGACGTAGTCGCGCACCGGCGCCTCCTGACCCGTGTGCGGCCGCAGTTCCGGCACCCAGTGCGGGTTGGGCAGGAAGCGGCAGTCCAGGACGAGGTCGGCGTCGACCGGCAGGCCGTACTTGTAGCCGAACGACAGCAGCGTGAGCTGCAGCCGTCGAGTGCGCTCGGCGTCGCCCCCGAAGGCCTCCACGATGCGGGCGCGCAGTTCGTGGACGTTGAGGGCGCTGGTGTCGAGCACCAGATCGGCGGCGCCCCTCAGGTCGCGCAGCAGCTCGCGCTCGCGGGCGATGCCGTCGACGAGGCGGCCGTCGCCCTGCAGCGGGTGCGGCCGCCGCACGCTGTCGAACCGCCGGACGAGGGCCTCGTCGGCAGCCTCGAGGAACAGCACCCGCAGCGCCCTGCCCTCGCGGTCCAGCTGCTCAAGGCTGGCGCACAGGTCGGTGCTGAAGGCCCGGCTGCGGATGTCGACGACGACGGCGATGCGGTCGACGGCGCCCTGCGAGCGCTCGCCCAGCTCGACCATCGTGGTGAGCAGCCCGGGCGGCAGGTTGTCGACGACGAACCAGCCGAGGTCCTCCAGCGCCTTGGCGGCGGTGGACCGGCCGGCGCCGGACAGGCCGGTGACCACGGCGACCTGCAGCGGCTCGTCCGTCGGCGTCGTCACGCCACCACCTCGCCCGTCACCGGGTCGAAGGCCGGCACCGCGTCGTCGGCCGGGGCCAGGTCGGGGGTCGCCTGCGCCGCCGGACCGTGCAGCGCGGTCACGACCGCCTCGGCGGTGCGCCGGCCGACGCCGGGCACCTCCTGCACCTCCTCGACCGATGCCGCGCGCAGGCGCTTGAGCGAGCCGAAGTGCCGCAGGAGCGCCTTGCGGCGGGTGTCGCCCAGCCCGGGCACCTGGTCGAGCGCCGACTCGGTCATGGACCGGGACCGCTTCTGCCGGTGGTACGCGATGGCGAACCGGTGCGCCTCGTCGCGGACCCGCTGCAGCAGGTACAGCCCCTCCGAGGTGCGCGGCAGGATCACGGGCTCCGGCTCACCAGGCAGCCACACCTCCTCCAGCCGCTTGGCGAGCCCGCACAGCGACACGTCGTCGATGCCCAGGTCGTTCAGGGCCTGCTGCGCCGCCGCGACCTGCGGCGCACCGCCGTCGACGACGACCAGCTGCGGGGGGTACGCGAACCGGCGCGGCCGCCCGGAGTCCGGGTCGATCGGGGCCGGACGCCCGCCCCCGCCGTCCGGGTCACCGTCCGGGTCGCCGTCCGGGTCACCGTCCGGGTCACCGCCGGGGTCGGTCGAGCGGAGCCCGGCGACGTGCGGGTCGTCCCCGTCCAGCTGCCCGGTGTCGGCGCGCTCGTCGAGGTAGCGCGCGAAGCGCCGGCGCACCACCTCGCGCAGCGCCGCGGTGTCGTCGACACCGCCCTCGCCGCGCACCGCGAACCGGCGGTACTCCCCCTTGCGCGGCAGGCCGTCCTCGAAGACGACCATGCTGGCGACCACCGAGGTGCCCTGGACGTGCGAGACGTCGAAGCACTCGACGCGCAGCGGCGCCTCGGGCAGGCCGAGCGCGTCCTGGACCTCCTGCAGCGCCTTGGAGCGGGCGGTGAGGTCGCTGGCCCGGCGGGTCTTGTGCAGGGCGAGCGCCTGCTGGGCGTTCTTCGCCACCGTCTCGAGCAGCGCCTTCTTGTCGCCCCGCTGGGGCACGCGCAGGCTCACCGCGGCGCCCCGCAGGCCGGACAACCAGGCGGAGAGCGCGTCGGCGTCGGGCGGGAGCGCGCTGACGAGGACCTCGCGGGGAACGTCGTCGGTGTCACGCAGGGTGACCCCCGCGCCCGGCAGCGCGCGGCGCTCGACGGGCTCCTCCGCGTCGGGGTCGCCGCCGTACGTCTGCGCGACGAACTGCCCGACGAGCTCACCGGTGGACAGCTCCTCGACCTTGTCGACGACGAACCCGCGCTGGCCCCGCACCCGACCGCCGCGGACGTGGAACACCTGCACGGCCGCCTCGAGCGGGTCCTCGGCGATGCCGACGACGTCGGCGTCCGTGCCGTCCGGCAGCACGACGGTCTGCTTCTCCATCGCGCGCTTGAGCGCGCCGAGGTCGTCGCGCAGGCGGGCCGCCCGCTCGTACTCCTGCGCGGCAGCGGCCTCGGTCATCTCGCGCTCGAGCCTGCGGACGAACCGGCCGGTCTGCCCGGCGAGGAAGTCGCAGAAGTCGTCGACGATGCGGCGGTGCTGCTCGGCGGTGACGTGGCCCACGCACGGGGCGGAGCACTTGTCGAGGTAGCCGAGCAGGCAGGGCCGGCCCACCTGGCCGGCGCGGACGAACACGCCCTTGCTGCACGTGCGGGCGGGGAAGACGCGCAGGAGCAGGTCGAGCGTCTCGCGGATGGCCCAGGCGTGGGCGTACGGGCCGAAGTAGCGCACGCCCTTGCGCTTGGGACCGCGCATGACCTGCAGCCGCGGGAACTCCTCGCCGATCGTGACCGCGAGGCTCGGGTAGCTCTTGTCGTCGCGGTACTTCACGTTGAACCGCGGGTCGTACTCCTTGATCCAGGAGTACTCGAGCTGCAGCGCCTCGACCTCGTTGGCGACGACGGTCCACTCGACCGCGGCGGCGGTGGTGACCATCTGCCGGGTGCGCGGGTGCAGCCCGTTGACGTCGGCGAAGTAGCTGTTGAGGCGGCTGCGCAGGGTCTTGGCCTTGCCGACGTAGATCACCCGGCCGCGTTCGTCGCGCCACTTGTAGACGCCGGGTGCGTCCGGGATCTCGCCCGGCGCCGGCCGGTACGAGGACGGTTCCGGCACCTCTCCAGCCTACGTGCGCGGGGGAGCCCGACTGCACGACGCGACGGCCCGGGTGCCACCCTTCGGGAGGAGGCCGGCGCCCGGACCCCGCCGTCCCGGCCCGGCTCGGCGGAGGGAGGCCTGCGTGCAGCAGGACGACCGCGGCCGGTGGGAGGTCCCTCCCCGTCCCGGGCCCGGCGAGGTCGCGCTCGACGTCGTCATCGACGACGGCGGGTCGACGGGGCGCGGCCGCATGACGGTCCTGCGCTTCTCCTGGCACTCGCACGACCCGCTGGCCGTCGACCTGCTCCTGTCGGCGCAACCCGACCACCCGTCGCTCCCCCGCGGTTGCTGGGTGGTGCTGCGCGACTTCCTGCGCTACGGGCTGGAGGAGCCGACCGGCGACGGCAACGTGCGGATGCGGCCGGACGAGACCCGCGACCGGGTGCAGTTCGAGCTGGAGCGACCCGGCAGGCCGGTCGCCATCTCGGTGAGCCGCGCGCTCGTCCGCACCTTCCTCGACCGCACCGAGCGCAAGATCCCGTGCGGTGCCGAACGCAGCGAGCAGGCTCTCGAGGAGCTCCTCGCCCGTCTCCTCGAGTCCTGACCGCCCGCTCGGTCCGCGCTTGTCCGTCCGGAG
>JALYNK010000145.1 GCA_030773235.1 Actinomycetota bacterium
GCGCCGAGGAGCGCGGCCGACCCGGGCCCGGCGCGCCCCGCCGCGAGGCGCAGCGCGAGCAGCCACCCGGCCTGCACGAGCACGAGGAACGGCACGTACGACAGCGGCAGCGCCGACTGGAGAAGCACGACCGGCGACAGCGCGACGAGGCCGGCGGCGAGCAGCTGGTCGCGGCGGTCCAGGCCGACCTCGCGGGCGAGCGCCGCGACGAGCACGGGCACCAGCGCGGCGAGCAGCGCCAGGACCGGCACGACGCTGCCGGTCAGCCGCAGGCCGACGGCGGCAGCGCGGGCACCAGCGGCAGGTACTTCGGCACGAACTCGCCGTTCCGGGCGACGAAGAACCACGGCTGCGCGGCCCGGCCCTCCGGGGGCACGTCGGGGAAGAGCTGGCCGTCGGCGAGCGACTGCGCCTGCAGGAGGTACGCCACCTCGTCGTTGTTCGCGGACCCGTCGGCGAAGACCGCGACGTGCACCCCGGCCGCCAGCGCTGCCGACAGCAGGCCGAGCCCGGCGACGGCGGACGGGCGGCGCGTTCGCCGGGCTCCCGGAGGGCAGATCGCGGGTCCGGCCGGCGTCGACGTCACGGTCGTGGTCACCGGCTCCGCCTGATCTTTGACGGGGGCGGGCGTACGGGCACCGGCAGGGCTCCCACGAGCGGCGACGGAGACGGGGACGCGTCACTCTGCCAGCCGCGTGTCGTCGCAGGACGTGGGAGGCCGGTGTCCTCCCTACTCTCGCCGTCCGCTCTGCCTGGCCGTCGAGGAGTCGCGATGTCGTCCGCACCGGGGCTGGACCGGCGCGCCTTCCTCGCCGGATCGCTCGGAGCGGCGGCGGCGCTCGTCACCGGGTGCAGCGCGAGTGCCACGCGCACCGCGCCCGCCCCCGATCCCGGGTCCGTTCCCAGCTCCGGGCCCGTCGCCGACGTCGCGCCCCGCCCCCGACGTCCTTGACCACCGGAGCGCCGCTGCCGGCCAAGCCGGTCGTCCTGAGCTTCGACGACAGCCAGGGCACCCAGGTCAGCGAGGGCCTTCCACAGCTGCGCCGACGGGACATGACCGCCACGTTCTTCTGCATGACCGTCGTGCTGGACAAGGCCGGCTGGATGAGCCGCGACGACCTGCGGCGGTTGGCCGACGCGGGGATGACGGTGACCGCGCACAGCTACGACCACCGCCCCGCAGATCGGTACTCCGATCGGGACTTCCGGCTGCAGTTCGACGGGCCCCGGGAGGTGCTGGAGGGCGTGGTGCGTCGGCCCGTGGAGCACTTCGCGTACCCGTACGGCGCCTGGGCGCCGCTCGACTTCCCGCACCTGCGCGCGGCGGGCTACCGCACGGCCTTCCAGCTCTCCGACGAGCGGCTGACCGCTCCACGCCGCTCTACACGCTGCGGCGCATCCTCGTCGACTCGACCGACGGGACGGGAGCTGCTCCGGCAGCTCACCCGGACGGGGTGACGACGCCGCCGTCAGCCCGACGACGGGAGCGCCCGCCGCCGGTCCGGCGTGCCCGTCGCCGTCCTGACATGCTGCGCAGCCAGCCCGTCGCACGCGAGGAGGACCGGTGCACGAGGACCTCGGGCGCGCGCTCGACACCGACTACCTGGGCCTCGCCGACGAGCTGGACGAGTCGGAGCTCGCGTACCTGCAGCGGGCGCGGAAGTACATCGAGGACGAGGTGCTGCCCGTCGTCAACGGCTACTGGGAGCGCGCGGAGTTCCCCCTGGCGCTGGCTCGGCGGCTCGGTGAGCTCGGGCTGGTCGGCGACGGCATCGCCGGCTACGGCTGCCCACCGATGTCACCGCTCGCCGCCGGGCTGCTGCACATGGAGCTCAACCGGGGCGACGGCAGCATCGGCACGTTCCTCGGCGTGCACGCGGGCCTCGCGATGCAGTCGATCGCGATGCTCGGGTCGGAGGAGCAGAAGCAGCGCTGGCTGCCGCGGATGGCCGCGGTGGAGGTGCTGGGCGCGTTCGCCCTCACCGAGCCCGAGCACGGGTCCGACTCGGTGGCGCTCGAGACCTCCGCCCGGCGCGACGGCGACACCTGGGTGCTCAACGGGCGCAAGAAGTGGATCGGCAACGGCACCGTCGCCGACGTCGTCGTGGTCTGGGCGCGCGACGAGGACGACCGGCAGGTGAAGGGCTTCCTCGTCTCCCGCACGGCGCCGGGGTACGACGCGCGGCGCATCGAGGGCAAGGTGTCACTGCGCGCCGTGTGGCAGGCCGAGATCGAGCTCACCGACGTGCGGGTCCCGGCGACCGACCGGCTGCCGGGGGCGCGGTCGTTCAAGGACACCGGTCGGGTCCTCGCCGGCACCCGCAACGCGGTGGCGTGGGGCTCGCTCGGCCACGCGACGGCGGCGTACGAGATCGCGCTGCGCTACGCCGGAGAGCGCCGGCAGTTCGGTCGGCCGCTCACGTCGTTCCAGGTCGTGCAGGAGCGCCTGGTGCACATGCTCGCCGAGGTCACCGCGATGCAGCTCTACTGCCTGCGCCTGGCGCGGCTCATGGAGCGCGGCAGGCTCACCGACACGATGGCCTCGCTCGCCAAGATGAACCACACGCGCAAGGCGCGGCAGGTGTGCGCGGAGGCCCGCGACCTGCTGGGCGGCAACGGCATCCTGCTCGACTTCCACGTCATCCGGCACATGGCCGACATGGAGGCGGTGCACACCTACGAGGGCACCGAGACGATCCAGGCCCTCATCGTCGGCAAGCACGTCACCGGGCAGAGCGCCTTCACCTGACGGGCGCTGCGGTCAGCGGACCGCCGCCGCGTCCTGCTCGGTCAGCCAGGCCGCGAAGGCGTCCGCCGGCATCGGCCGGGCGTAGTGGAAGCCCTGCACGACGTCGCAGCCCAGCGCGATCAGCGCGTGCGCCGTCCCGGCGTCCTCCACGCCCTCGGCGACGACCTTCAGCCCGAGGTTGTGACCGAGATCGATCGAGGAGCGCACGAGCACCGCGTCGTGCTCGTCGGCGAGCATGTCCATGACGAACGAACGGTCGATCTTGAGCTCGTCCACCGGCAGCCGCTTCAGGTAGGACATCGACGAGTAGCCGGTGCCGAAGTCGTCGATCGACAGCGCGATCCCGGCGGCGCGCAGCGTGGTGAGCGCGGACAGCGCGCGGTCGGGGTCGGTCATGACCGAGCTCTCGGTGATCTCCAGCCGGAGCAGCCGGGCCGGGAGGGCCTGCTCGGCGAGCAGCCCCACCACGGTCTCCGGGAGGTCCGGCTCGAGCAGGCAGCGCGGCGAGAGGTTGACGGCCACCTGGACGGGCCGGCCCTCGTCCTGCCACGCCCACGCCTGACGGATGGCGCAACGCAGCGTATGCAGGGTGAGCGGCAGGATGAGCCCCGTCCCCTCGGCCGCCGGGAGGAACGCGGCGGGCGGGACGAGCCCGCGCTCGGGGTGCTGCCAGCGCACCAGCGCCTCGGCTCCGCACACGGCACTGCCGCCGAGCCCGACCTTGGGCTGGTAATGCAGGACGAGCTCGTCGTCGGTCTGCAGAGCGCGGCGCAGGTCGCCGAGCAGCGCCAGGCGGCTCGGGGTGTTGTCGTCGCGCAGCGGGTCGTACACGACGACGGCGACCCCGTGGTCCTTGGCCTCGTACATCGCGACGTCGGCGGAGCGCAGCAGCGCGTCGGGGGTCTTGCCGTGCTCGGGGGCGAGAGCGACGCCCACGCTGCCCTCGGTGTGCAGCGTGACGCCGTCGACGAGGAACGGCTCGTGCAGCGCCGCGAGCACCCGCTGCCCGACGGCCACGGCCGCGGCCTCGTCCTCGACCGCCGGCACGAGGACGGCGAACTCGTCGCCGCCGAGCCGGACGACGGGATCCGACTCCCGCAGGACGGCGCGCAGCCGCGCGGCGACCGACATGAGCAGCAGGTCGCCGTGGGCGTGGCCGAGCGTGTCGTTGACCTCCTTGAAGCGGTCGAGGTCGACGAGCAGCACCGCCGGGGACGCACCGCTGCGCAGCGCGGCGGGCAGGACGCGCCCCAGCTCCTCCTGCAGGTACCGGCGGTTGGGCAGGCCGGTCAGCTCGTCCGCGAGGCTCGCCAGGTGCAGCCGGCGCAGGCCGGCGCAGGGGTTCAGCCCCACGAAGGCGAGCAGCAGCACCGCGGCGAGGGCCATGGCCAGCGGAGCCGGGCCGATGTCGGCCAGCGTCACGCCCGCGTACGGAGCGGACACCACGACGACCCAGGTGTTGGCGTTGTCGGGGGTGCGGGTCACGGGCACGTACGCCACGCGCTCGCCGTCGACCGTGCCCGTGCCCGCGCGGTCGCTGCCCGCCACGAGCGCGCGCAGCGCGTCGTCCGCCGGCCGGCCGAGCACCTGCCCGCCGACGGCGCGCTCGCTGTCGACGACGACCCGGCCGCTGGCCACGTCCACGATGGAGACGGGGTAGCGGCTGCGCCGGTCGGTGGCCGAGCGGAAGCTCTCCAGCGTGACCTCGAAGTGCACGACCCCCCACGCCTTGCCGTCGGCGTACAGCAGGGTGGAGTTCGAGATCACCCACTCGTCGGTGTCCGGTGAGATGTACGGCGCGGCCTGGTAGACGCGGCCCTCGGGCAGGCGCAGCGTCGGAGCGAAGAACGGCGCGTCCGCCTCGTTGGAGAGGTCGCCCGTCGGCGCCACCTCGCCGCGCACGACGCGCGCCAGCTCCTGCCCGTCCACCCGGATGGAGGCACGCCTCACCGATCTTGCGGCGGTACAGGCGCTCGAGGTAGTCCATCGCGTCCGTGACCCGCTTGCCGTCGAGCGGGGTGAGGGCGGTCGGCGCCGGTCCGGCGGACGGCGCGAAGCGCCCGAAGGCGGAGTCGTGGGCGAGCAGCAGGTCGAGGCTGCGGGCGCGCCCGAAGTACTCGTCGAGAGCCCC
>JALYNK010000146.1 GCA_030773235.1 Actinomycetota bacterium
AGGCTGACCTTGGCGCCAAGCACGTCGTCGGCGTAGAAGCCGCGGCGGTCGTGGGCGCGTCGGGCGGCCTGCCGGGCGAGGTCGGGGCGGATCGCGTCGGGGCGTTCCTTGAGGGTGGCGCGGACGGTGGCGGGGTCGGTGGTCTGCACCAGAGCCACAACCCGTCCTCGGCGTCCCGGACGGTCGCGCGGTCCAGCCCGGCGGTCTCGGTGAGCACGGCGCGGACGTGCTCGACGGTGGTGTCGCCGCGCTGCAGCACCCGGGCGAGCGCGGGCAGGTCGTCGCGCAGCCGCGCGGCGAGGCGCACGGTGGCGCGGGCGGTGGCGTCGCTGAGCAGCCGGGTGTCGCGCAGCCACACCGCGGTGGTCGGGGCGCCGGCGGCGAGGTGTCCGCCGGTCAGCTCCAGTTCGGCGAGCTCGCGCAGCGCGAGCGCCCGGACCCGCTCGGCCAGCGCGAGCAGCGCCGCGGCGTCCGCCGTGCGCCCGGTCGGCGCGGCGCGGTGCAGCGCATCCGCCTCCGTCAGCGCCCGCACGGCCGGAGATGGGTCCAGATCGCCGGGGACGCCGACGCCCGGAACGCACCAGCCCGCCGGCTGCCCGCCACCTGAGGCGGTGGCAGCAGCCGCGAGCGTCGGGGCGGCAGCAGGCGTGCCAGGACGCGGGGTATCGGCAGAGGCAGCACGAGGGGTGCCGGCCGACGAAGCAGCAGGCGCTGCAGTCCGCATCGGGCCGGCGGCGGGCGTCAGCGGGTGGGAGGGTCCGGTGCTCGTGCCTGCGTCCCCCTCACCGCCGGCCACCTGCTGCTCCCGCGGCCCGCGGCTGGGCGCGCTTCACAGCGCGGGCGCGCGCCAGGCGGTCGTCCGCCGCAGGCTCGCCATCGTCACCCGCGGCGGGACGAGCCGGACGACGCCGTCGCGCACCGCGGTGGCGACGCGCCCCTCGCGCTGGACGAGCCGGCCGAGGCGCCGTGAGGCGCGGGCGAGCCGCTGGGTGCGCGGCCGGCGCCGCCGGTCGTACGCGGGCAGCCCGCCTCCCTCGCGCAGGCAGGCGGCGAGCTCGACCGCGTCCTCGAGCGCGAGGCAGGCGCCCTGCCCGAGGTTCGGGGTCATCGCGTGGGCCGCGTCGCCGAGCAGTGCCACGCGGCCGGTGACGTACGTCCGCAGCGGCGGCAGCTCGAGCAGGTCGTGGTGCAGGACCGCGTCCGGAGGTGTGGCGTCGACGAGCGTGCGGACCGGGGCCGGCCAGTCGCTGACGCGCCGGCGCACCTCGGCGTGCTCGTCCGGGTAGCGGGTGCCGGGCGGCAGGTTGGCGGTGGCGAACCAGTACCAGCGCCCGTCGACGAGCGGGACCGCGCCGACCTCCGCCCCCGGCCCCCACCACACGCCGGGGCTCGACCTCCGCGAGCGGTGCCGCGGTGACGCCCCGCTACGCCGTGAAGCCGGCGTACACCGGCTCGGGTGCGTCCGGCTGCACGAGTCGGCGCACGAGGCTGTGCACCCCGTCGGCGGCGACCACCACCGAGGCGGGGAGGACGCGCTCCCCCTCGGCGGTCCTGTAGCGGACCGCGCCGCTCCCGGCGTCGACGGCAAGGACCTCGGCCCCGAGCACGACCGCGTCGTCGGGCAGCGCCGCCCGCAGGCGCTGCTGCAGGTGCGCGCGGTGCACGACGAGCACCTGCACGCCCGCGTGCTGCTCGAGCGCGGCGCCGCTGGACGCCGTGAGGACCCGGCCGCGCCAGGTGCGCAGCCCGCCGCTCGCCTGCAGCGTGCCGGCGGCCCGCACGTCCGGCAGCCCCAGCGCGTCGAGCGCCGCGAGGGCGTTGGACCACAGCGAGAGCCCCGCACCCACCTCGGTCAGCTCCGGCGCCCGCTCGAGCACCAGCGCGGGGATGCCGACGCGGCGCAGGGCGACCGCGGCGGCCAGCCCGCCGATGCCGCCCCCGACGACGACCGCCGTCACCGGGCCGCGCCCGGTCGGCTCCACTGCGCGACGTGGTCCGCGGACCCGTCCGCCTCTGCTGGCCCGCGCACCCTGCCAGTCTCGGGCAGCGCGTCAGTCGTCGCTGCGGTCGCGGTCGCCGACGTGGGCCAGGACCTCGGGGTCCGCGGACACGATCCGCGCCACCTCCTCGTCACCCGTGCACATCAGCAGCCGCACGACGACGCCGTCCGCAGCGCGCTCGACCACCTGCCACGGGGCGCCGCTGTCCTCCCAGCGCCGCAGCTGCTCCAGGTCCTCGTTCACGCCGCCACCTCCTCCGCCAGGGTGCGCACCAGATCGGCGGCCGGCAGGGCGCGCATCCGCTGCCAGCCGGTGCCCGCCCACAGGTGCAGCAGGTCGGGCTCGCCCCGCCGGGTCGCCTCGACGCGCAGCGGCCGGGTGACCGCGTGCACCTCCGGGAACGCGGCCGGGGCGTGCGCCGCGTGCTCGCGGGCGAACGCGTTGGCGAGCCCCCTGGCCGAGCGGCCGGTGAACGCCCGGGTCACCACGGTGCGGTCGAACCGCGGGTCGGTCAGCGCGGCGCGGTGGACAGCGGACGTCCCGGCCTCCGGGCAGGCGAGGAACGCCGTGCCGAGGACTGCCGCGTCCGCCCCGAGCCGCAGCACGCCGGCGACGTCGGCCCCGGTCATGAGCCCGCCCGCCGCCCAGAGCGGCACCCCGACGGCCGCTCGCACGGCCGGGAGCAGCTCGCCGAGCGGGGGCACCGCCCCGGAGTCGTGCGCCCCGCCGCGATGGCCGCCCGCCTCGTCGCCCTGCACGACGAGCCCGTAGACCCCGGCGCGCTCGGCCTCCCGCGCCTCTGCCACCGACCCGACGGTGACGACCACGGCCGACCCCGCAGCGTGCAGCCGCGCCACGAGCGCCGGCTCCGGGCAGCCGAACGCCGTGCTCACCACGGGCACGCCCGCCACCGCGGCGAGGGTCGCCTCCAGGTCGTCGTCGTCCCAGCGCGGCTCGCCGAGCTCCACCCCGAGCCGCGCGGCGGCCGGCGCCAGGCGCGCGGCGTACGCGCGCACGGCCGCCAGGTCGGCCGTCGGTGCGCCGGGCAGGAACACGTTGACGCCGAACGGCCGGTCGGTACGGGCCCGGAGCGCGGCGACGTCAGCGGCGACCTGCGCGCCGGTCCGGTAGCCGGCGGCGAGGAACGCCAGGCCGCCTGCGGCCGTCACCTCGGCGGCGAGGTCGACGGTGGTCGGGCCGCCCGCCATGGGCGCACAGACCACCGGGACGTCGGGCTCGAGCAGCACGCCCCGAGCGTGCCACTGCCGCCGAGCGACTACGGGGCGGCAGCGGTACGGGGAGCCGTCGCCGCGGTCTGCCGTACCGGTGCCGGAGTGCTCGAGAGCACCACGACGGTGACGTCGTCGGGGAGCGTCCCGCCGTTGGCGGAGCGCACGTCGAGCAGCAGCCGGTCGAGGTCGGCGCAGGACAGCCGGTTGGGAGTTCCGGCGGCGCTCAGCCACGCGGCTAGCGACTCCTCGCCGTACCGGTGCGGCGAGCCGGGCGCGCGCCGGCCCTCGACGAGTCCGTCGGTGTAGAGGAACAGCGCGGCGTCCCGGTCGAGCACGAGGGTCTCGGACTCCCACGCCAGGCCGAGGTCGACGGGGAGCCCGAGGGGCGGACCCGCCTCGACCTCGACGACCTCCGCCCGGTCGGTCAGCAGGACCGGACGGGGGTGCCCGGCGCTCGCGACGACGAGCCGCCGGGACGCGGGGTCGAGGACGCCCACGCACACGGTGGCCAGCCGGTCCTCCGGCGCCTCGCTGCGGGTGAAGGCGTCCAGCGCGGCGAGCCACGAGACGGGCTCGCCCCCGCTGAGCGCCAGGGTCCGCCACGCGGCGCGCAGCGACGCGCCGAGGCTCGCCGCGGCAGGGTCGTGGCCGGTCACGTCCCCGACGCAGAAGGCGACGGCGCCCGGACCGGCGGACGGGAACGCGACGACGTCGACGAAGTCGCCGCCCAGCACGAGCTCCTCCAGGCACGGCCGGTAGACGCTGCGCACGTCCACGTGCGACGTGCTGGCCAGCTGCGGGACGAGGCCCTGCTGCAGCGCGTTCGCCAGCGCGGCCGTGCGGGCCACGTCGGCGAGGGCGTGCTCGCGGCGGGTGCGGACCGCCGCAGTGAGGACGCAGCCGACCGTGCTCAACAGCACGAGCAGCAGGCGGGTCTGCGCCTCGACGCCGTGCAGGTCCTCGTGGACGACGGCTCCCACCGCCGCGGTGCAGGCCACCAGCCCGACGAGCGCGACCTCCCGCGGACGGGACAGCGCGCTCGCGATCAGCGGGCCGAGCAGGACGGCGGTGAGCGGCACGGCTCGGCTCGTCGTCGTCTGGTCGGCGACGTGCGCGACCAGCACGACGAGCAGCCCGGCGGCGAGCCCGAGCCGGGTGCGGCGCGGGTCGGCCGGGTCGACGGCGGCGCGGTCCGGTCGGCCGGGGTGGGCCATGGTGCTCCCGAGCAGGCGGGGGTGGGCACCGAGATCTTCGGCGACTGTCCGGCGCAGCGGAATGGTCCCTCCGGGTGGTGCCGGCCGTGGCCCGGGAGCGCCACCACCGGCAGCCGCCTACCGCCGGTCGCGCCGCACGGTCGCCTTCCGACCCTTGATCGTGGCGCCCCGCAGGGCCTGCACGACGTCGTCCGCCGCGCTCTCGGGCACCTCCACGAGCGAGAAGCGCTCCATGATCTCGATCCCGCCGATGTCGCGCCCGGGCAGCCCGGACTCGCCCGTGATCGCGCCCACCAGGTCCTGCGGCCGTACGCCCGCAGCGCGGCCGGCACCGACGAAGACGCGCGCCACCGGCCCGGCGAGGGTGCGCCGGCGCCGCGGCCGCTCGGACTCCCCCGGTTGCTCGGGGCCCGGC
>JALYNK010000147.1 GCA_030773235.1 Actinomycetota bacterium
GGGCAAGGGTCCTTCGGACGCTGGTGGACGCGCTGCTCCCCACCGGACGTCGGCACCGCGGAGACCTCGGCCGGCCAGGTCATGCGTGGATGACGGTTCTCGGTGACGTCCGGTGTCGTGGCTGGCGTCAGTCGGTTCTCGTTCAGGGCGACGGCAGTTCTCCCGAGACCGCCGGCCTGCCACAGCGCGGAACCGGACCGCAGCAGTCAGGGGGCTGATCCTCACCAACGCCCACGTGGCCAGGCCCGCGGGCGTCGACCTTCACCGTCGGCGAGCACGCCGACGAGCTCCAAAGGCCCAGCCGGTCACCGAAGCACTGACGAGTCATCCCGTGACGGGTGCGACCCGGTCCGCTGCGTGCACGCGCACCCCCGGACGCCGGTCGTGGCGTCCTCCGGCGGCGTGGTCACCCGCGGGCAGCTCGAGGCCTGATCGGGGCGGTAGACCTCAGCCCTTGCCCGCCGAGCGGAACGAGAACAGCGCCTTGCGCGCTGCCTTGCTCAGCATCGGTGGAGCCGTCGTGGCCAGCGCTTGCAGCACCGGCTCGGTGAACGGCGAGTCGATTCTCCACAGCTGGCGCACCAGGTCGACCTGCAGGTCCCGGCCCTCGCCCGGCAGCTGCGCGACCAGCTCGTCGGGGCCGGCGTGGCCGAGGATCAGACCGGCGGTCTCGATGAACAGCAGCGCGTCGTCCGCGTCGTGCCGGTAGCTGTCCGCGACCTCATGGCCGTTCGTCTCGAGCCACATCCGGGCGTAGGGCCGCGCGACCGGGTCGTCGAGCAGGGGTCGGACGGCGCTCTCGGCGTCCGGCAGGTCCGCCAGGACGGCCAGCGTGAACTGCCGCCGGCCCACATCAGAATCCGCGAGCAGCGCGGCGATCTGCCGCGCGGCCTCCTCGCTGCCGCGCACCGCGGTCCACGCGGCGAGCTCTGCCTGTCCCTCCTCCTGCGAGTACCCCTGCAGCCCGTCGGCCAGCCCACCCGCCGACGCGACGGCCAACTCCCCGAGCAGCGGAGCCCGTACGCCGTTCTCGACCAGCAGGACGCGCCACCACCACACGCCGAGCGGCGTCAGGCTGACGCTCGTCGACTGCTCGTCGGTCAGCCCCATCTCCGCCAACCGGGGCGGCACGTGCAGGCCTAGTCGGGTCAGCATGCCCAGCCGTTCGAACCGCGCGCACGCGCGCTCGAGGTAGGACCGGACCGCACTGCGCCAGGTGCTGCTGGGAGGCAGGCCGATCTCGTCCGCGAGGTGCCCGGCGAGCTCCTCAGTGCCCACCGGCTCACCCGCGGCGTAGAGCGCGGACAGCACGCCCGGCAGCTGCTCGCCGACCGCCTCGACGACGTCCGCGATGTGGTCCGACACCTCCCCGACCCACACGCCCACCTCGACCGCGGCGGTGGACAGGGCCGCGGCCATCGCGGTCGGGTCGGCGATCGCCGGGGAGCTCAGATCGCGCCGCACGCGGGTCGCGCTCACGTGCAGCAGGTCGGCCCGCACCGCCAGCTCGTACGCCTCGTGGACGCCGGGCAGGTCGGCCATCCGCCGTACCTCACGCTGCCAGTGCTCCGGCCGGTGCAGCCGTTCCAGGTCACCGCAGGTCTCGGCCAGCGCCTTGGCATCGATCACCCGCAGCGCCCCGGTCTGCGTCACCGCCCGGCCCTGCGGGCCGACGTACGCCAGCAGCGCGTTGACCCGCTCGACCAGCGACGCCGCCTCGGCGGCCCGGTGCAGCTCCTGCTCGCTCGCGAGCGTCACCGGTGGCAGCACCAGATCGGGGGGCGGCAGCGGCGGGACGAGGTCGTCGGTGAGCGCGGCCCGCTCGTTGTACGGCCTGGCGTTGACGCCCTCGACCCATGCCGACATCGCGTCGGGGTCCTCGAGCTCCACCCCCTCGGCGCTCATCGACGCGAACAGCGACTTCGCCATCCCGAAGCGGGACGCGTCCTGCATCGCCGGGGCGAAATGCGGACCGACCTCCGCGAGCTCGGCCTCCAGCTGGTACAGCCCCGAGCCGCGCAGCTGCCTGGTCTTCTCCAGGTAGCGCAGGAAGGACACCAGGACGCCCGGGCCGTCGCGCAGCAGCGACGGATCGCTCTGGACCTTGCGCGGGAACACCCCGAGCAGCAGCTCGCTGATCTCACCCTCGCGCCAGGTGCGCAGGTCGCTGCCCAGGTAGTCCCGGCGGACCGTTAACATCAGGTCCAGGTTGCCGAGGGTCTCCTCGTCACGCGCGCCGCCGAGCCACGTCGCGTACTGCCCGACGATCTGCTCGACCGGGTCCGACTTCCTGCCGCCCATCTGCCCTCCTGCACGCTGACGCCACGTCTGGGGAAGACAGCGTGCAGCGAACGGCCGGCCCGGTGTGCGGAGCAGCGCCACGCCGCACCGTCACACCAGCCGGAGCGGGCAGACCTGTCGGAGCACCTCGAAGTCTCGGTCTTGGGCGAGCACCGGAGCATCCAGACGTACGGCGACCGCGGTCACGAGGCAGTCGATCATCGACCGCACCGTCTCGCCGGAACGGCGGGCGGCCCGGTACAGGCTCGCCGCGTACTCGTGGTCGCCCGGTGACAGCGTGGGCAGGGCGATGCCCCGTGCCAGCAGCCGGGACGCTGTGGCGACCTGCTCGTCGCCGCCCGCGCCTGCCAGCAGCTCCATACGGACCACGTCGACGACCCCGAGCTCGTCCTCTGCCTTCAACGCGCGCTTGAGCGTCGTGTTCGCCGGCGAGCCGGTCTTGCGCAGGTACTCGACCCAGGCCGACGTGTCGATGACGATCAACGACGAGGGGCCGTCCCCGCGCGCAGCTCGTCCAGATCGCCGTCCCATCCGCTGCCCTCGGCGGCCAACGCCTCCTGCCGCGTGAAGGGCTCGACCAGAAGCCGGCGCAGCGCGAAGTCGACTGCCTCCCGCTTCGTGCGTAGGCCGTAGCCGGCCTGGACGCGGCGCATGACCTCGTCATCGATGTCGATGTTGGTGCGGCCCATGAACACCATGATACACCTTGATGTGCCTCGCCAGGACCGCTCGGCGCCTGCGGCCCCGGTCCGCGTCAGGCCGACCAGGGGTCGATGAGCTCGACCCCCGATGACGCGAGGTCGGAGATGTTCCGGGTCACCACCGTCATGCCTCGCTCCAGCGCTGTCGCAGCGATCAGCACGTCGCGCTCCCGACCGTGGGTCCGGCACATGGAGGCCAGCGGCGCGGCGAGCGACGGCGACATCGATAGGCAGCAGCCGACCCTCGAACGCCGGCAGCAGGTCCCGGTCCAGCCAGCGGCGGAGTCGTTCGCCCTGCCGTTCGTCTCGCCGCTCGGTCTTCGCCACACCGATCCCGACGTCCATGATTGTGATCCCGCTCAGCATCGCCCGTCACGACCGCCGCGCAGGTTGGCAGCGAGCCGATATCTAAGCTGATATACCGTCGGCGCATGGACGCCGCGGCACTATTGCGATCAGCCCGAACCCGTGCCGGCTTGAGCCAGCGCGCCCTGGCCGAGGCCGCCGGCACGTCGCAGTCCGCCGTCGCCGCGATCGAGTCCGGGCGCAAGCAGCCGACGGTCGCCACCCTGGACCGGTTGCTGCGGGCCGCCGGGACGGAGCTCGTGCCGGCATCGCCCGAGGACGCGGCACTGCTGCGTCGCTCCCGACGTCTGGAGGACGTGCTGCATCTGGCTGAGGCGCTGCCGTTCCGGCGCAGCGGTGGGCTCCGCTATCCCCGGGTGCCGTCGTGACGACGCTGGTCGAGAAGGTCCTCGCCCTGTCCGAGACCCTGATGGCAGCCGGCGTGGACCACGCCTTCGGTGGGGCGATGGCACTGGCGTACTGCACGGAGGACCCTCGAGGCACCCGGGACGTCGATGTGAACGCCTTCGTCCCCGCCTCTGAGCCCGGGCCGGTGTTGGCGGCGCTGCCACCGGGCGTGACGGTGCCGCCGGGCACCGCGGACGTCATCACGCGGGAGGGACAGGTCCGGCTGTGGTGGGACGACACCCCGGTCGACCTCTTCCTCGACTATGCGCCGCTGCACGCGCAGGCGGCCCGCGGCAGCCGCGACGTGCCCTTCGCCGGCCGGCAGATCCGGGTGCTGGGACCGGTCGAACTGGTGCTGTTCAAAGCGCTGTTCGACCGGCCCAAGGACTGGGTGGACATCGCCACGGTCGTCGACGCCGGCGCGGTCGATCGCGACCACGTGCGGGACGGGCTGATCGCGCTGCTCGGGACCGACGATCCACGGGTCGAGCGCTGGGACGCCTTGACCAGCTGACCGCGTGGACAGCGCAGTGTTCGGCGAAAGCCGGATCACCTTTCGCGAGACGCTGTACACGGCGGCGGCGCGCGCCTTGCGAAGGTGTGCGGCTACGGAAGGCCCCAACCCGGTTGCCCGCTTCGTCCCATCCTTCCAGATCGTGGAGTCGGTCAGCGCCGAAGCCCAAGCGGAAGTCACGTTCTGGCCCTTGTTCCGGTCGTAGTGGACGGTGACGCGTGGCTCGCCATCGCGTGCCCGGCACTGCTGGCCGACGGCGAACCGGGGGCGGCCGATCCCCACGACGCATGCCGAAGCATGTGTGGGCAAGGCCTGGTAGCCCCACGGGCAAGGGTCGTTCGGACGGCGGTGGACGAGCCGCCCTCCACCGCCGCGTCGGCGGTGATGGAGGACCTCAGCGGCCGCGGCCAAGCTGGGCGGCGCTTTGCTGGCCGGCTGCGGTGGCCCGGCAATGGAGGACCTGACGGAGCCGCAGGCTGTCAGCCGCGAGCGAGACAGTCCGGGACGGCGCGCTGCGCGTAGAGCAGCACGACCTGTCCACCGACGACGGCGGCGACGACGTGTCGATC
>JALYNK010000148.1 GCA_030773235.1 Actinomycetota bacterium
TTGTTCGAGACGTGGCTCGTGCCGTACGGGTTGCCGGCCTGGAACTGGATCGCGTCCGCGTAGCCGGGCGGCACGATGATCGAACCCCAGTGGTAGAAGGTGTTGTTCAGCGCGGTGATCGTCGTCTCCTGGCCGCCGTGCGCGGTGCCCGCGCTGGTGAACGACGAGGCGACCTTGTTGACGAGCTTGCCCTGGCCCCAGAGCGGGCCGGTGGTGTCGATGAACTGCTTGAGCTGCGCGGTCGGCAGGCCGTAGCGGGTCGGCGTGCCGAGCAGCACGACGTCGGCCCACTCGAGGTCGTCGAGCGACGCCTCCGGCTCGTTCTCGGTGAGCAGGGCGTGCTTGCTCCACCCCTCGTTCGACTGGATGGCCTCCTCGGGGGCCAACTCGTGCACCTTGCGCAGACGCACCTGGGCGCCCGCCTTCTCGGCGGCCTCGGCGGCGGCCTGAGCCAGCGCGTACACGCTGCCGGTGGCGCTGTAGTAGATGACGGCGACGGTGACGTCGGCCACGGGACCTCCTGCGGATTCGTCGGTTGCTTCTGCAAGCACTGCCCGCGGTCGGGGTGCCGCAACCTCACCCGCGCGAGTGCCAGCCCTGACCGCCGGCCCGGCACGTCACACTCTCGTCATGAGCAACGGCTCGTACGCCCGCAACGCGCCCCTGCCCGCCGAGCGGCCGCTGACGACCTCGTTCGGCCACCCTCCGCCGGCGCCGCGCGGCGCGGCCGGGCTGCGCCGCGACCGCCACCGCGGGCTCGACCTCGACCGGGCGGTCGTGGACTGCGCCGTCTACGCCGGCGGCGTGCGGCAGGGCGGCCAGCTCCCGCTCGGCGAGGCTCTCGCCCTGGCCCGCAACCCGGAGCGCCCGGGGTTCGTGTGGATCGGGCTGTACGAGCCCGACGCCGACTCCCTGCAGGTGGTCGCGGAGCAGCTCGACCTCCACCCGCTGGCCGTCGAGGACGCGGTGCACGCGCACCAGCGGCCCAAGCTCGAGACGTACGGCGACACGCTGCTGTTCGTCGTCCTCAAGACGGTCCACTACCTCGACACGCAGTACGTCATCGACACCGGCGAGCTCATGGTGTTCCTCGGGCCGGACTTCGTCGTCACCGTGCGGCACGGAGCGGCCGGTGACCTGTCCGGCGTGCGCGAGGAGCTCGAGACCCGCCCCCAGCTGCTCGGCGTGGGCCCGGTGGCCGTCCTGTACGGCGTGGTCGACCGGGTCGTCGACGGCTACGCGCCGGCCGCGGCCGCCGTCGAGGAGGACATCGACGAGATCGAGGACGAGGTGTTCAGCCCCGGCCGCAGCCAGCCGACGGAGCGCATCTACAACCTCAAGCGCGAGGTGATGCAGTTCCGGCGCGCGGTCGAGCCGCTCGTGCCGGCCACCGGCGCGCTCGCGGGCGGGACCGTCGGCTGCCTCGACCCCCGCACCGCGGAGTACTTCCGCGACGTGCACGACCACGTCGTCCGGGCGGCAGAGCTCGTCGCCGGCATGAACGAGCTGCTCGACAGCGCGCTCGCGTCCAACCTTGCGCAGGTGCAGATGCGGCAGAACGAGGACATGCGCAAGATCAGCGCCTGGGTCGCGATCGCCGCGGTCAGCACGCTCATCGCCGGGATCTACGGCATGAACTTCGAGCACATGCCCGAGCTCGGGTGGCGGTACGGCTACGCGTTCGCACTCGGACTGATGCTGGTCAGCTCGCTGCTGCTCCACCGCAGCTTCAAGCGGAACCACTGGTTGTAGCGCGACCGTCACCCGGTCGCTGCGCTCCGGCCGGGCTAGGTTGCCGCTCATGCCCGCGTCCATCGACCCCGAGCGCCCCGCCGGCGCCCTGCCGCCCGCGGGGACGGGCATGAGCGCCGACGCGCTGCCGGAGAAGCAGCGCGGCCCCGTCACCCTGCGCCGGGGCCAGGTGCAGGAGAGCACCACCGACCAGCGCCTGCTCGACTCCCGCGGCCCGTCCGACTGGGTGCACACCGACCCGTGGCGGGTGCTGCGGATCCAGTCCGAGTTCGTCGAGGGCTTCGGCCTGCTCGCCGAGCTGCCCCGCGCGGTCAGCGTCTTCGGCTCCGCCCGCACCCCGCGCACCGCGCCCGAGTACGAGCTCGGCCGCCAGGTGGGGGCGGCGCTCGCCGAGGCCGGCTGGGCGGTCATCACCGGCGGCGGCCCCGGGATCATGGAGGCGGTCAACCGCGGCGCCACGGAGGCGGGCGGGCTGTCGGTCGGCCTCGGGATCGAGCTGCCGTTCGAGCAGCGGCTCAACGACTGGGTCGATCTCGGCATCAACTTCCGGTACTTCTTCGCCCGCAAGACGATGTTCGTGAAGTACGCCCAGGCGTTCATCATCCTGCCCGGCGGTTTCGGGACGATGGACGAGCTGTTCGAGGCGCTCACGCTCGTGCAGACGCACAAGGTCAACCAGTTCCCCGTCGTCCTCATGGGCTCGTCGTACTGGCAGGGCCTGCTCGACTGGCTGCGCTCGGTGATGCTCGAGCAGGGCTACCTCTCGCCCGGCGACCTCGACCTCGTCCACGTCACCGACGACGTCGCGGAGGCCGTCGCGGTCATCGAGGAGACCGAGTCGCGCCGCAGCGAGCACCCGCCGGTCGCGTCGGGCGCCGACGTCGTGGCCGATCCGGAGGAGTAGTGGCGGCGGTCTGCGTCTTCTGCGCGTCGAGCACGCGCGTCGCGGAGTCCTACGTGCGGCTCGCCGGCGAGGTCGGCAGCGAGATCGCGCGGCGCGGTCACGCGCTGGTGTCCGGCGGCGGGGACGTGTCGATGATGGGCGCGGTGGCCCGGTCCGCCCGCGCCGGCGGCGCGCACACGACCGGGGTCATCCCGCGGGTCCTGCTCGACCTCGAGGTCGGGGACCGCGACGCCGACGAGCTGCTCGTCGTCGACGACATGCGCGCCCGCAAGGGGCTCATGGACGAGCGGTCCGACGCCTTCCTCGCCCTGCCCGGCGGGCTGGGCACGCTCGAGGAGCTCACCGAGGTCTGGGTCGCGCGGCTGCTCGGCCTGCACGCCAAGCCGGTCGTCGCGCTCGACGTCGACGGCCTGTACGACCCGCTGCGGCAGCAGATCGACGTCATGCTGGAGCGCGGTTTCGTGCGGCCGAAGGCGGTGGGTGCGCTGGTGTGGACGTCCTCGGTCGCCGAGGCGCTCGACGCCGTGGAGGCCGGGCTGGGGGTGTCCGAGCCGTTGCGGCCGGAGCCCGCCGAGGTGCTCGAGGCGGAGCCGTAGTGGCCGCGCGCCAGGAGGACAGCGTCCTCGTCGTCGGGCTGGGCCGCTTCGGGGTCGCGATGGCCGGGACGCTCGAGCGCCTCGGCCACGAGGTGCTCGCGGTCGACGCCGATCCCCAGCTCGTCCAGGAGTGGCAGGGCACGCTCGCCCACGTGGTGCAGGCGGACTCCACGAACGAGAGCGCCATGCGCCAGCTCGGAGCGGAGCAGTTCGACATCGCCGTCGTGGCGCTCGGCAACGACATCGAGGCGAGCCTGCTGAGCACCGGGGTGCTCGTCGACCTCGGGATCCGCGAGGTGTGGGCCAAGGCGATCACGCCGGCGCACGGCCGGATCCTCGAGCGCACCGGCGCGCGGCACGTCATCTACCCCGAGCGCGACGCCGGCGAGCGGACGGCCCACCTGCTCACCGGGCGGCTCATCGACTTCATCGAGTTCGACGACGGCTTCGCCATCGTCAAGCTGCGTGCGCCCAGGGAGGCGTGGGGCAGGACGCTCGACGACTCGGCGCTGCACACTAAGTACGGCATCAACCTCGTCGGCGTGAAGCGGCGCGGCGAGGACTTCACGTACGCCCGGCCCGAGACCACCGTCGACGAGGGCGACCTGCTCATCCTCTCGGGGGCGACCGAGGTCATCGAGGAGTTCGCGGCGCGCGCCTGCTGACGCCTACGCCTTGCGGCGGACCCGCTCGGTGAAGCGGGCGACGTCGATGACGGCGCGCTCGTGCGTCCCGCGGCTGACGAGGTCGACGCCGTCGTGCGCCTCGACGGCGAACGACAGCCGCCGCCGGTCGACACCGGTGAGGCGCGTCGTCACGGTGACCTCCAGTCCGGGCGGGGTGGCGGCCTCGTGGCTGATGTCGACGTGCGTGCCGAGCGTCTGCTCGTGCGGCCAGTCCAGGTGCGGCCGGACCAGCTCGATGCAGCCCCACTCCAGCAGGCCGACGAGGAACCCGGTGGCGAGCACCTCCGGCATGACCTGGAACGACTCGGCCTCGGGGTAGAGCGCCGGCACGGTCTTGCTCGCCGGCACGCGGAACCGCAGCTGGTGCTCGAGACCGGGGACGAGGGTGGGCTTCACGCGTCGGCTCTTCCCCCGCGGCTGCGCGCTCAGGCCGTGGCGGGAGCGCGGTCCCGCACGGCGGCCAGCGCGGCGGTCACCGCGGTCAGCTCCTCGTGCACCTGCCCGACGAGGTCCGCCCGCCGGGGCCAGGGCAGCGGCTGCTCCAGCTGCGCGCACAGCGCCGCGAGGGCGCTGGCCCCGACCGTGGCACTGCTGCCCTTGAGCGTGTGGGCGGTGCGGGTCAGGGGGGTGTCCGCGGCGTCGGCGAGCGCGGTGCGCAGGGCGTGCAGGTGGGTCTCGGCCTGGCCGACGTATGCGCCGACGACCTCCGCGACGAGGTCGCGGCCGAGCTGCGGACCCATCGCGCGCAGCCGGTCGAGGGGAGCGGGGTCCAGGGCGTCGACGGATCGCGTGGCGGGCGCGACAGCAGTGGGCCCAGGAGCAGTGGGCCCAGGAGCAGTGGGCCCAGGAGCAGTGGGCCCAGGAGCAGTGGGCCC
>JALYNK010000149.1 GCA_030773235.1 Actinomycetota bacterium
CGCCCCGTCCAGCCCCGCCCCGTCCAGGTCCGGCCCCGCCCCGTCGCCGTCCGGCCCGTCCCCCCGGGCCCGGTGGCCGCGACCTGCCGGGGCGGAGCGACGCGCGGCTACGCCAACGGCTTCCTGCCGCTGTCCGCCCTGTGCCCGCTGTCGGTCGGCGGCGGCCACCGGCTGCGGGCCGACGCAGCGGCCGCGTTCAACCGCATGGCCGCGGCGCACCCGCTGTGCGTCAACGACTCGTACCGCAGCTACGCCGAGCAGGTCGACGTCTACCGGCGCAAGCCCGCGCTCGCCGCCGTCCCCGGCACGAGCAACCACGGCTGGGGTGTCGCGGTGGACCTCGGCTGCGGCGCCGAGTCGTTCGGCACGCCCATGTACCGCTGGCTCAAGGCCAACGCCCCCCGGTACGGGTTCGTGCACCCGGCCTGGGCCGAGCCGGGGGGGAGCCGGCCCGAGCCCTGGCACTGGGAGTACGTCGGATGACCTCCGGCGGGAGCTCTCCGGACTAGCTGTCGCCCTGGTCGGGCTCGGGAGTGTCCTCCGCCTGGCCCGCGCGGGTGAGCGCCTGGAACTCCTCGTCGGACAGCTCGACCTGCCCGGCGGCGCAGTTCTCCTCCAGGTGCGCGATCGACCCCGTGCCCGGGATCGGCAGCATCACGGGGGAGCGGCGCAGCAGCCAGGCCAGTGCCAGCTGCGCGTGGGTGGCCGAGTGCTCGCGCGCGATCTCGTCGAGGAGGCCGCCCGGCCGGGCCAGCTCGCCGGCCGCGACGGGGAACCACGGGATGAAGCCGATGCCCTCGCGCTCGCAGTGCTCGAGGACGTCCTCGGACTGGCGGTTGCCGAGGTTGTAGAGGTTCTGCACGGTCGTGACCGCGAAGTGCGCGCGGGCCGCCTCGATCTCCGCGACCGAGACCTCGGAGAGCCCGAGGTGCCGGACCTTGCCCTCGCGCTGCAGATCGGCCATGACGCCGAACTGCTCCTCCGCGGGCACCTTGCTGTCGATGCGGTGCAGCTGCCACAGGTCGATCCGCTCGACCTGCAGGCGGCGCAGGCTCATCTCGACGCACTGCCGCAGGTACTCGGGGCGGCCGACGGGCGGCCACGCGTCCGGCCCGGTCCGGGTGAGCCCGCCCTTCGTGGCGATGACGACCTGCGTCTCGCCGTCGCGGTACGGGTGCAGCGCCTCGCGGAGGAGGTCCTCGCTGACGTACGGCCCGTAGCTGTCGGCGGTGTCGATGAAGTCGACGCCCAGCTCGACGGCCCGGCGCAGCACGGCGCGCGCGCCGTCCAGGTCGGCCGGCGGACCCCAGATCCCCTTGCCCGTGATGCGCATGGCGCCGTAGCCCAGCCGGTGGACCGTCAGGTCACCGCCGATCGCGAAGGTGCCGGACGAGTGGACGGGGCGGGCCGAGGTCGTGGTCACGCTGCTCCTGAGGATCGGTGGGACGCCCCGTCCGCCTACCCCTCCGAGCCGCCCCGACGCCGAGCGTGGCGGGGAGCACGGTCGGGAGCACGGTCGGGAGCAGCTCGCGTCGACGGTGCGGGCACCACGGGAGCGCGAGCCGCCCGACCGCGCAGGCGCGGGCAGTTGATCTCCGGCCCGCCCCTGCCGCGCCGCGCCAGTCGCGACGGAGCGCTACAGGTGCGCGCTCTCGGCGGCCGCCTCGGCACCGACGAGCTGCCGGTCGAGCACGCAGCGGAGCAGCTCGGCGGTCCCGTCCGGGGTCCAGGCCGTCTCCACCACGAGGCGCGCCTGCTCCCGGTCGAGCAGCAGCGTCGCGAGGTTGTTGTCGAACCACGGGCCCGCGCTGAGCTCCCAGCCGATCCCGTCCAGCGGCGCGACACCGGCCGAGCGCGCCAGCGCCGCCGTCAGGCGCCGGCCGCTCCGGGTGCGCGCGAAGCGGTCGACCAGCTGGATGGCGCGCTGCACCGGGTTGCGCAGCGGCGACGACACCGCCTGGTGGACGCGCGACTGCACGCCGCACTCCGGCGCGAACTGCGCCTCCGCCAGGTAGGCGAAGTGCACGTCGCCGCTGAGCACGGTGATCGAGAGGGGTGCGGGACCGAGCCGCCCCGCGCCCACGTCGGCGAGCAGCCCCGTCATGGCCCGGAACGAGGTCTCGAAGGCCGCCCAGTGCTCGAGGTCGGCGCCCTGCCGCAGCAGCTCACCAGCTCTGGCGGCCCGACGTCCCCAGGCGCCCCGGTCGGTCACCGCCTCGTTCCACGCCTCGAGGTGGTGGATGGCGGCAGGCAGGAGCAGCGGCAGCGAGGTCGCGACGAGCAGGTGGTCGACCTCGCCGTCGTTCCGGCACTGCTGCACGAGCCAGTCCCACTCGGGCCCGCTCACCATCGCCCGGGACTGGTCGAGGACGCGTCCGCACCGGCTGTCCACGACCAGCAGTCGCGTACGACCGAGGTCCCGGCGGTAGCTCCACCGGTGGCCCTTGGCGCCGTCGGCCTCGGCGTCGGCGCGCTCGGCGAACTCCTCCAGCAGCGGCCAGCCGTCGTCGACCGTGCGCAGCCGCGCGTAGATGTCCTCCTGCTCGAGCGCCGCCGGGTCGAGGTTGCCCAGGTGCTGGTAGAGCCAGTACGACGCCAGACCGCCGACGATCCGGTCGTGCCACCACTCGTTGGCCTGCATGCGCTGCCGCCACGCGCTGGAGGTGTTCCAGTCGTCGTGGACGTCGTGGTCGTCGAAGATCATGGCGCTTGCCACCGTCGACAGCAGCCACCGCACCGCTGGGTCGCCCCAGGCCTCCCGGTAGAGCTGCGTGTACTCCTCGAAGTCCGCCACGCCGTCCCGAAGCTCGGTGCCGGTGCCGCGGCGCTGCTCGATCCAGGCCGCGGTCCGCGGGCTCGGCTGGTCGGCGTAGACCTGGTCGCCGAGCAGGACGAGGACGTCGGGCCAGGCCTCGGTCTGCTCCTCGGGCGTGTTCCGCAGCCGCTCGGCGAGGGCGGCCAGGGCGTCCACGCCGAGCGCCGCGGGGCGCCGCAGGCCGCGCCGGTTCTCGTTGCGGCCGCGCGGCGCGGTGACCCGGCAGGAGCCGAACGCGACCCGCACGGTGTCGGCGGTGCCGCCCGTGCGGATCGTGCTGGGCGGCCAGCCGGAGCCAGGCTCCGGCCACACCGGCGCGTCGTCGAGGAGAACCTCGTACGGCGTGACCGTTCCCGGCTCGAGCCCGGTCACGACGACCAGCGCGTAGTGGTGTCCCGCGACGCAGAACGTGCGGGACCGGTGCCCCAGGACCTGCACCGTGCACGCCGCGTCGGTCTCCACCCAGACCGTCGCGCTCGTCTGGTCCACGTGGCGGAGCAACGGGCCGAGCACGAGTTGCGCCACGTGCACCTCCTCCTCAGGCGCGCAGCCTCGCAGGTAGCCGGCCTGCCCGCACGGGGGACGCAGCCCGGCTGTGGCCACGCAGCGCCCGGCGCCCGCGCGTGCGACCGGTAGGCCCCCTGTTCCGTCGCAGGCCGGATCGTCTACTTTGCCCACGATCGCGCCGGATGCGTGGTCCTGCGGGGGGTCCGCCGAGTCCTGTCCACCGCCCGCAGCCTCACCGTCCCAGGGCAGGAGTGGGGGACCCACCGGGCACGCCGTGCCCAGGGGTGGAGCCGCGCGACGCGGCCGGGCACCTTCCGCCCGAACCCGACAGCTGACCTCTCAGGCGGAGGAAGGGACTCCGCCGTGCCCCACCAGCCTGTGTCCGGTCAGCTGCCCCCTCGCGCCGGTCGTTCCCGTCGTCCCCGACCCGCTGTGAGCTCCTGGCTCACCGCGGCCCTTCTCGCTCTCCCCCTCGCGGGCGCCGGCGCTGCACCCGCCGCGGCGCACACCGTGCCGGCCACCAGCGGCGTCTACGTCCCGCTGGGGGGACTCTCGTACTCGAGCGGCGCCGGCACGGAGGTCTGGGGGTTGCGCACGCACGCCGCCTGGTCCTCTCGTGTCGTCAAGCACCGGTACGCGGTGGGCACCGTGTACGGCTACCGCTCGTCGACCACCAGCGACCACGGCAAGCGCATCGCCGCAGACTTCATGGTGTATTCGAACTCGACCAAGGGCTCTCAGATCGCCGAGTTCGCGAAGAAGCACTACCGGGAGCTGAACGTCACGTACGTGATCTGGGACCAGCGGATCTGGTCCGTCGCCCGGGCGAGCGAGGGCTGGCGGCCGATGGCCGACCGGGGCGGCGCGACGGCGAACCACGAGGACCACGTCCACGTCAGCTACCGGGACACCCCGACCAACTACACGTACCGGGGCTGACAGCGGTCGCCCGGTCGTGGCGGCGGTGGTCCTGCACGACTACCGCACCGGCGGCCCGGTGCACACGCGCGCCCCCGACCCGGACTGCACCTGCGGTCGGACGGGCGGGGCCGCGACTGCCCGGACCACCTCGTCGAGCCGGACGAAACAGGTCCGGCTCGCCGAGGTGCAGGTTCTCGCGCCTGCGACGACAAGGAACGAGTACGGCGAGCAGTGGTGCCACTACGACCACGAGGCCGTCGAGCCGCGGGTGACGTCCCTACGCATCCCTTAGTCCCTCCTGCTCCGTCAGCCCCTCCTCCGCGACCGCGGACGAGGGGGCTGACGTGAGTCACAGGCAGCCTGCTGAAGACGCTCGGGTCGCGCCGCGCCCTCGCGCTGCCCGCGTTCGTCGTCGAGGCCCTCCGCGCTGACCTCCCCCACCGACCGACCGGGCGGAACGGGGGGGCTGGATTTGCGAGGCGGACCACGTCCGCGCACCGGGTGGACGGCTGGGACCGGCAGGTCCGTGATGTGCTGGACGCGACCTGGCGCAACACTGGTGCGG
>JALYNK010000150.1 GCA_030773235.1 Actinomycetota bacterium
ACGCCGCGCCGCTCGGGGACGTGCCGCCCGGGATGCCGGCCGCCGCGCTGCCCGGGCCGCCGGTCGCCGCCGTACCGCCCGGGACGTGGCCCGCGGTGCTGTCCCGGCTGCTGCCCTGCTCGTCCTGCGTGCTCATCGCGCTCCTCGTCCGTCCGCTTCCGCCGGTCTACCCGGCCCGTCGTCCGTCACCGGTCCGGCTCGGCGGGGTCCGCCTACCCTCGGCGCATGGGCGTACGGCGGGCAACGCACCCGCGGGAGCCGGTGGCGGCCCGGCCGTGACCGCTCCCGCCGAGCTCGACCTCCCCGAGGTCGAGGACGACGTCCGCAGCGACACCCCGTGGGTGACGATCGTCTGGAACGACCCG
Organism: Actinomycetota bacterium; assembly: GCA_030773235.1. Classification (GTDB taxonomy): domain Bacteria; phylum Actinomycetota; class Actinomycetes; order Mycobacteriales; family SCTD01; genus JALYNK01. The sequence goes on from JALYNK010000150.1 coordinate 366, forward strand.
GTCAACCTCATGAGCTACGTGACGCACGTCCTCATGGAGCTGTTCGGCTACTCGCGCACCCGCGCCACCGAGCTCATGCTCGACGTCCACCACAGGGGGCGCGCGGTCGTGAGCACCGGGACCCGCGAGCAGATGGAGCTCGACGTCCAGCGCTGCCACTCCCGCGGCCTGTGGGCCACCCTGCAGCGGTCCTGACGTGCGCTTCAGGAAGACGCGCAGAGGCATCGCGGCGGACCTCGACGAGGTGGAGGCTGCGGTGCTGCGCCGCTTCGTCACCGACGTCGCTGCGCTGCTCGAGCAGGACGACCAGCCCGCCGATGCGGACCCGCTCGCCGGGCTCGTGGGGCTGCCGGCCAGCGACACGCCCCGGCCGGTCGACCCGGCGCTCGCCCGCCTGCTGCCGGACGCGTACCGCGACGACCCCGAGGCGAGCACGCAGTTCCGCCGCTACACCGACGCCGACCTGCGCGCCGGCAAGCGGGCGCACGCCGCCGCCGTGCTCGCGACGCTCCCCGACGGGCCGGGGCGCGTCCTGCTCGACAGGGACGGCGCCGACGCCTGGCTCGGCACGCTCAACGACCTGCGGCTGGTGCTCGGCACCCGGCTGGGGGTCACCGAGGAGCTCGACCTCGATCGGCTCGACGAGGACGACCCGCGCACGCAGGCGCTGCACGTCTACGACTGGCTGGGCGCGCTGCAGGAGTCGCTGCTGCGCTGCCTCGACCCGAGGCGCTGACCGGCCGCTGACCGGCGGCGCGGCGCTGTGGGGTCCCTACGCTGTCCGGCGTGCTCAGCCTGCCGCGCCCGATGCTCGACCAGGTGCTCGCGCACGCCCGCCGCGACCACCCGGACGAGGCGTGCGGCGTCATCGCCGGCAAGGACGGTGTCGCGACCCGCGTCATCGAGATGGAAAACGCCGAGCGGTCGCCCACCTTCTACCGCTTCGACGCGCAGGAGCAGCTGCGGGTCTGGCGCGCGATGGACGACGCCGACGAGGTGCCTTTCGTCATCTACCACTCGCACACAGCGACCGAGGCGCACCCGTCACGCACCGACATCAGCCTCGCCTCCGAGCCGGACGCCCACTACCTCCTGGTGTCGACCCGCTCGCCCGCGGACGAGGTGCGCTCGTTCCGCATCGTCGACGGCACGGTGACCGAGGAGCCGGTGCACGTCACCTGATCCGCTCGGAATGGGCGGCTCCGCCCGGCCCGTTGATGTTCCAGACGACGCACCCCGTACACGAGAGGTCCGCCCGACATGGCGATCGAGGTCCGCATCCCGACCATCCTGCGCACGTACACCGACGGCGCGAAGGCGGTCGAGGGCAAGGGCGACTCCCTGCAGGGCCTCATCGACGACCTCGACGGCCGGCACCCGGGGATCCGCGGCCGCCTCATCACCTCCGAGGGCGGGCTCCACCGCTTCGTCAACGTGTACGTCAACGACGAGGACGTCCGCTTCCTGGGCGGTCTCGAGACGCCGCTCAAGGACGGTGACTCGGTGACCGTGCTCCCCGCAGTCGCCGGCGGAGCCGGCGGGACGTCGCCCGCGGGCGGCGCGGTCTAGCGGTGCGGTACGACTCGCTGGTCGACTCCGTCGGGCGGACGCCGCTCGTCGGGCTGCCGCGGCTGTCGCCGTCGGCCGACGTGCGGCTGTGGGCCAAGCTCGAGACCCACAACCCCACCGGCTCGGTCAAGGACCGCGCCGCGCTGTACATGGTCGAGCAGGCCGAGAAGGAGGGGCTGCTCCGCCCGGGCTGCACGGTGCTCGAGCCGACCAGCGGCAACACCGGCATCAGCCTGGCGATGGTCTGCCGGCTGCGCGGCTACCGGCTCATCTGCGTCATGCCGGAGAACACCTCCGTCGAGCGCCGCCAGCTCCTGACGATGTACGGCGCGGAGATCGTCACCTCGCCCGCGGCCGGCGGCTCCAACCAGGCCGTGGCGGTCGCCAAGAAGCTGGCGGAGGAGAACCCGGACTGGGTGATGCTCTACCAGTACGGCAATCCCGCCAACGCACTCGCGCACTACGAGACGACCGGTCCGGAGATCCTCGAGGACCTGCCGACTCTCACGCACTTCGTCGCCGGGCTCGGCACGACCGGGACGCTCATGGGCACCGGTCGCTATCTGCGCGAGAAGGTGCCGGGCGTGCGCATCGTCGCCGCCGAGCCGCGCTACGGCGAGCTCGTCTACGGCCTGCGCAACATCGACGAGGGGTTCGTCCCCGAGCTGTACGACGGCTCGGTGCTGTCATCGCGCTTCTCCGTCGGGCCGCGGGAGGCGCTGCGGCGCACCCGCCAGCTCGTCGAGGAGGAGGGCGTCTTCGCGGGAATCTCGACCGGAGCGATCCTGCACGCCGCGATCGGCGAGGCGATGAAGTGCGTCAAGAGCGGGCAGCGCGCGGACATCGCCTTCGTCGTGTGCGACGGCGGGTGGAAGTACCTCTCCACCGGCGCTTACGCCGGCACCCTCGAGGACGCCGAGCAGGCGCTCGAGGGGCAGCTCTGGGCGTGAGCGACGCGCCGATCGGGGTCTTCGACTCCGGTGTCGGCGGGCTCACCGTGGCCCGCGCACTGCTCGACCAGCTGCCGGCCGAGCGGCTGCTCTACGTCGGCGACACCGCGCACGGGCCGTACGGCCCGCTGCCGCTCGCCGACGTCCGCCGCCACACCCTCGCGGTCTGCGACCGGCTCGTCGACGAGGGCGTCAAGCTGCTGGTGCTCGCCTGCAACACGGCGAGCGCGGCGTGCCTGCGCGACGCCCGCCAGCGCTACGACGTCCCGGTGGTCGAGGTGATCCTGCCGGCGACCCGGCGCGCCGTGGCGGCGACCCGCACCGGCCGGGTCGGGCTGATCGGCACACAGGCGACCGTCGCCAGCGGCGCGTACGACGACGCCTTCGCCGCCGCACCGCACGTGACGCTGACAAGCGCCGCCTGCCCGCGCTTCGTCGACTTCGTCGAGCGCGGCGTCACCACCGGCCGCCAGCTGCTGCAACTGGCCACCCACTACCTCGAGCCGGTGCTCGCGGCCGACGTCGACACCCTCGTGCTGGGCTGCACGCACTACCCGCTGCTCACCGGGATGATCTCCCTGGTCGTCGGCGAGGGCGTCACCCTGGTCAGCAGCGCGGAGGAGACGGCCAAGGACGTCTACCGGGTGCTCGTGCGCGAGGGGCTGACCCGCGACGAGGACGCCTCCCCGCCGCAGCACCGCTTCCTGGCCACCGGCGAGGCCGAGTCGTTCGCCCGGCTCGGGCGCCGCTTCCTCGGCCCCGAGGTGCGGTCGGTCGGCCTGATGGGTGCCGCGTGACCGCGTGCGACTGACCGTCCTCGGGTGCTCGGGCACCTACCCGTGCCCCGACTCGCCGTGCTCCGGCTACCTCGTCGAGCACGACGGCTACCGGCTCGTCCTCGACCTCGGCAACGGCGCGCTGGGGGAGCTGCAGCGCCACGTCGACCTGCTCGCCGTCGACGCAGTGTGGATCAGCCACCTGCACGCCGACCACTGCCTGGACCTGCTGCCGTACTCCTACGCCCGGCGCTACCACCTCGGCGGCGTTCCGCCGGCCCTGCCCGTGCACGGCCCCGGGGGCCTCGAGCGGCGGATCCGCGAGGCGTACGAGACGCCGCCGTCGGACGGGCTCGACGCGGTGTTCGACTTCGTCGAGGCCGCACCCGGGACGACCCGGCTCGGCCCGTTCACCGTGACGACCCGGCAGGTCGAGCACCCCGTCGAGGCGCACGCCGTACGGCTCGAGGCCGGCGGCCGGACGCTCGTCTACAGCGGCGACACCGCGCCGAGCGCCGCGCTCGTCGAGCTCGCCCGCGACTGCGACGTGTTGCTGTGCGAGGCCTCGTGGCCGAGCACCCCGGCTCCGCCGCCGGGCATCCACCTGACCGGCGCGCAAGCCGGGGAGCACGCGGCGCTCGCCGGCGCCCGCCGCCTGCTGCTCACCCACCTCATGCCGTCGACCGACCCGTCCGCGCAGCTCGCCGAGGCTCGCGCGCGCTACGCGGGCCCCGCCGAGCTGGTCGCCCGCGGCGCGTCGTACGACGTCTGAGCCGCGCCCTACTGTCTGTCCGGTGACCCGTCCCGGCGGCCGCGCGGCCGACACCCTTCGCACCGTCGTGCTGACCAGGGGCTGGCTGGACCACGCCGAGGGCTCCTGCCTCGTGGAGTTCGGCGGCACCCGCGTGCTGGTGGCCGCGAGCGCCCAGGAGGGCGTGCCGCGCTGGCGCAAGGGCAGCGGGCTCGGCTGGGTCACCGCCGAGTACGCGATGCTGCCGCGCGCCACGCACACCCGCAGCGACCGCGAGTCCGTCAAGGGCCGGGTCGGCGGCCGCACCCACGAGATCAGCCGCCTGGTCGGGCGCAGCCTGCGCGCCGCCGTCGACCTCAAGGCGCTCGGGGAGAACACGATCGCGATCGACTGC
>JALYNK010000151.1 GCA_030773235.1 Actinomycetota bacterium
GCGCTGAGGCTGCAGCGCCGGCGGTGCGCCTGACCACGGACGTGCCGCTCCGCACCGGTCATGTCGCCGGGGCGGGGAACGCCCCGGCCCGGGCCACGCCGGAGCGGGGCTCGGTGCCGAGAGCCGCGCAGATCCCCCGCCCGGCCGCCACGACGCCGTCCACGTCGAGGCCGGTGGCGATGCCGCTGCGGTGGAGCATCCAGACGAGGTCCTCGGTCGCGACGTTGCCTGCGGCCCCGGGTGCGAACGGGCAGCCACCGAGCCCGCCCGCGCTGGCGTCGAGCACGGTCACCCCGGCGTCGACCGCGGCGAGCGCGTTGGCCAGCCCGGTGTGCCGAGTCTCGTGCAGGTGCAGCCGCAGCGGTACGCCGAGACCGCGCACCGCAGCGATGCCCTCGGTGACCTGCCGGGGCACTGCGCAGCCCAGCGTGTCCCCGAGTGCGAGCTCGTCGACCCCCGCCGCGGCGACGTCGCGCGCCACCTCGGCGACCCGCTCGACGGGCACCTCGCCCTCGTACGGGCAGCCGAACGCCACCGAGACCGTCACCGACAGCCGCAGGCCGTTCTCCCGCGCTGCCGCGGTGATGGGCGCGAGGGCGTCGAGCGCCTGACGGGTCGGGACGCCCTGGTTGCGCCGGCCGAAGGTGTCCGTCGCCGGGACGACGTAGTTGAGCTCGTGCACCCCGGCCGCCGCAGCCCGGAGGGCGCCCCGGTGGTTGAGCACCAGCCCGATGTACGAGACGCCCTCGGCCCGGGGGACGGCAGACAGGACGTCCTCCGCGTCGGCCATCTGCGGCACCCGCTCGGGGTGCACGAAGCTGGCGGCCTCGAGGCGCCGTACGCCCGCCGCGACCAGCGCCTCGATCAGCCGGACCTTGTCAGCCGTGCTCACCGACCTCGGCTCGTTCTGCAGACCGTCGCGGGGACTGACCTCGACGACCTGGACGGCGGACGGCTCGGGCAACGGTGACCCCCTCTCGGACCGCACCCGGCGCGCGGCGACAGCCCAGGACGGTCGGGTCAAGACCTCGTCAGTGTCCCCCGGAGCGGTTCAGCGCCGTCGCTGGGCGCCGCGGTAGCCCGCCCACGGGTCGTAGTCGACCTCGAGCTCGGCCTGCTCCGGGCGCTGCGCCTCCGGGACGTTGCGCAGGTTGACCCGCACGCGGTACCAGAGGGAACTGCTGCCGCGCATCCCGTCGACGAGCACGTCCGGCTCCGCGAGCAGCGGCACGACGTCGGGGTGCTCGGCCTTCCACGACTCGAGGCCGGCGAGCGCCTCGGCCCTCGTGCGGGCCCGCGCGACCTCGATCAGCGGCATCGTCATGGTCCGCCGGCCGCTGCCCTTGGGCGGCTTCTCCGCCGGGCCCAGCTGCTCGGCCAAGGCGAGCAGCGCCTCGAGCGACCCGCGCTCGGCGTGCATGCCCGCCCACGGGTCGCCGACCTCGGCGAAGCGGGAGGGGACGGTCGTCAGCGTGTGGTCCTCCGGCCGGACGGCGCGGACCTCGTCCCAGCGCAGCGGCGTGGACACCCGCGCGTCCGGCGTGGCGCGCACGGAGTACGCGGAGGCGACCGTGCGGTCCTTGGCGTTCTGGTTGAAGTCGACGAAGACCCCCTCGCGCTCCTCCTTCCACCACCGGCTGGTCGCCCGCCCGGGGGTGCGGCGCTCCACCTCGCGGGCGACGGTCTCCGCCGCCCGCCGCACCTGCGGGTACGTCCACCGCGGCTCGATCGGCGCGTAGACGTGGAAGCCGCGGGAGCCGGACGTCTTCGGCCAGGCGGACAGCCCGACGTCGCCGAGGACGTCGCGGGCGACGAGCGCGACGTCGACGATCTGGGACCAGTCGACGCCGGGCACCGGGTCCAGGTCGATCCGCAGCTCGACAGGGTGGTCGAGGTCCTCGGCGAGCACGGGGTGGGGGTTGAGGTCGACGCACCCGAGGTTGACCACCCAGATCAGCCCGGCCTCGTCGCGCACGACGGTCTCCGCCGCGGACGTCCCGCTGGCGTAGTGCAGCTCCACGACCTCGACCCAGTCCGGCCGCTTCTCGGGCGCCCGCTTCTGGAACACCGCCTCCTCGCCGATGCCCTTGACGAACCGCTTGAGGACCATCGGCCGGCCGGCGACCCCGCGCAGTGCGCCCTCCGCCACCGACAGGTAGTAGCGGACGAGGTCCGCCTTCGTGTGACCGGCGCCGGGGAAGACGACCTTGTCGGGGTTGGTGAGGACCACCTCGCGGCCGGACAGCTCGAGCACCTGCCTCGTCGACGTCGCCACGGAGGCAGCCTCGACCGCCACCGGCTCCGGCGTCCACCGGCCGCACGGGTCCCAGCGAGCAGGCGGTCCCGTCCGCGCGGCCCGGACCGCGGCGGGGACCCCGGACGCGGCGTACGGTGCGCCGCGTGCCGGACCTCGAGCCCGTGGACGAGTCGTGGTCGAGCGCGCTGGCGGTCGTCGCCCACCCGGACGACCTCGAGTACGGGGTCGCCGCGGCGGTCGCCCGCTGGACGGCGCAGGGCAAGACGGTCACGTACTGCCTCGCGACCAGCGGCGAGGCGGGGATCGACGCGCTGGAGCCCGAGCGCGCCGGGCCGCTGCGCGAGGCCGAGGAGCGCGCCGGCGCGGCGCTGGTCGGCGTCGACACGGTCGAGTTCCTGGGCTTCCCCGACGGCACGCTGGAGCACGGGCTACCGCTGCGCCGCGCGATCGCCCGTGCGGTGCGTCGGCACCGCCCCGACGTGGTCGTCACGATGAACCACCACGACGTGTGGGGGCCGGGCATGCCGAACCAGGCCGACCACGTCGCGCTCGGCCGCGCCGTGCTCGACGGGGTCCGCGACGCCGGCAACCGCTGGGTGTTCCGCGAGCTGCTCGACGAGGGGTTGGCGCCGGCGCAGGTGTCGACCGTGCTGGTGGGCGCGAGCCCGCAGGCCGGGCACGCCGTCGACGTCACAGAGTCCTTCGCCGCCGGCGTGGCGTCGCTGCAGGCGCACGCGGAGTACCTGCGCGGCCTCGGCGAGACGGCCATGGCCGACCCCGAGGAGTTCCTGGAGGCGTTCGCGCGGCAGGTCGGCTCCCGGCTCGGCACGACGTACGCGGTCGCCTTCGAGGTGCTGCGGGTGTGAGCCGCCCGGCCGGTGCCGGGCGCCCCGGTCCTCGGCAGCCGCCGCCGGCAGCCTGAGCAGACCGGCCTGACCCGGGTCAGCCGCCACCCCCGGCTGGGCGAGCCGACGGGACCTCGTCCTGGCGCAGCCGCGCGGCCGCTACCGCCGCCTGCCCCACGCTGATCGAGCCGTCGTCGGGGGGCAGGTGCTCGTGCACCAGCACGCGGAGCCCGGCGCGCCGCAGGTCCCGCTCGAGGAGACCGCTGAGCAGGACGTTCTGGAACACGCCTCCGGTCAACGCCACCGTGTCCACGCCGTGCACCGAGCAGAGCTCAGCTGCGAGGCGGGCGGCGCCCTCGGCGAGGGCCGCGGTGGAAGCCCGCGGCCAGGACCTCGACCGGAACGCCGCGGCGGCGGTCCGCGAGGAGCGCGCACAGCATCGCTGCCGGGTCGAGGCAGCGACCCCTGCAGCCGACGTCGTGCGACGGAACGGCTCGCGGGGGGCCGGCACCGGTTCCTCGGACAAGGACGTGGCGCCCCGAGGCGCTGTCCTGTGACGCGCCGCCGCTGAGCCCGGGGCGAGCGCGTGCACAGGCTGTGGCGGCGAGACTGAGCGATACCGCCGCGCTGCTCGTCGGGGTCGCTCTGTCACTCACAGCACGTCGAGAGTCGGCGTGCCGCGGTGGCAGTGCGGCGAGCGCCCACCACCGCTAGACCTCGCGGACGGGCGCGGCCTGCTTGCGGGCGGAGCGGCTCGACCAGGTCAACGCCTCGGTGGTCTCGCTCAGCAGCTGCGCCAGTCCGGTTGCGCTCATGACCGTGAGGTACACCCGGGTCGGACGCGGAGCCAGGTGCAGCCCGTAGACCAGCCCCGCGGCGACCCAGGTGCCGGTGCAGACGGGGCAGGACACCAGTTCCCCCAGCGTCCAGCGCCAGCCGTCCCCCGTCGCCACGACCGCCTCGCCGGCGCCACTGCCGTCCGGCACCGTCTCCGTCACCGGCTCCCGCAGCGGAGCGGCCACCCGTTCGTAGGCCAGCAGCCGACCGCTGCGGTAGGTCGCCAGGCCGAGCATGACCAGGTCCAGAGCACCGAGCTGCACGTCCTCGTCGCGCTGGTGCAGCAGTCCGGAGAAGGCGCCGAGCCCGCCCAGGAACACGCCCGCCAGGGTCAGCTTGGTCGTCCGCTCACTTGCCGGCACGCGTCGTCTCCTCCACCTCAGCGCCGCGCCGTCGGCGCCGCACCAGTCGTGCCCCGTTACCCCCGCGCGAACGGGCCATGTCCTCTCCGACGCCCTCCGCCGCGCTACCTCGAGCGCCGGACGACGGTGAGGTCCGCGCGGACTGCCCGACGGCCCTGTCGGTGGAGCGGCAGGCCGCGGACCAGAGCCGCAGCGGACCGCTTCATCGGACCACCAGCCTCAGCACGGGGCTCGTCGCCGTCACGCGACCCTCACCGCCCAGCGCGACGACCCGGTACTGCTTGCGGCCCGGGGACCGCGGGGTGACCTCGAAGCGGAAGCGGCCGCTCGCGGTCACCGTGGTCCTGTCCAGGCCGACCCACTCGGACTCGACCCGTTGCTGGCGCTCCACACGAGCGCCCGCAGTCGCCGACCGCACGACGCCGCGGATCGTGACGCTGCGGCGCAGCCGGACGCTCGGGTCGGGGAGGGCAGCGACGACGGA
>JALYNK010000152.1 GCA_030773235.1 Actinomycetota bacterium
ACCGACGCGAAGACGTACCTGCAGAGCGGCAACGCGGTGGTCGACGCCGAGCCGGACGGGCTCGCCGAGCGCGTCGAGCAGGCGCTGCCGCTGCCCGTACGGGTGCTGGTGCGCACGGCTGACGAGCTGGCGGCGGTGGTGGCGGCCAACCCGTTCCCCGAGCTGGTGACCGAGCCCAAGCGGCTGCACGTCGCGTTCCTGTCCGAGCCGCCGGATCCGGAGCGGCTGGCCGCGCTGGGCACCGACCACGGTGACGACCGGCTGGCCGCCGGTCGGCGCGAGTTGTACCTCGCGTACGCCGGCGGCAGCCACGCCTCACCGCTCACCGGCGCACTGCTCGAGAAGCGCCTCGGGCTCGTCGCCAGCGCCCGCAACTGGACGACCGTCACGAGACTGGCCGAGCTCGCCCGGCCGTGACGGAGCAGGCGCCGCTCCTGCAGGCAGTCCGAGGACTGGTCTGCGCACTGCAGGCCCGCCTCGGTGACGCGGTGGAGGTGGAGGACGAGCCGCTGGGCGGGTTCGTCGCCCTCGCCCTCGGCCCCACGCGCACCGCAGGCTGTCCGGTCTCGCTCCTGGTGGACGAGCACAAGGTCATCGTCGAGCTGTCGTCCCTGAGCGGCCGGTGGGAGCTCGGCCGGACCGAGGCCGACCTGCACCTCCTCGACCGGCTCCTGCGCGGGGTGACCGAGTGCGGAGTCGTCGAGGTGTGGGCACACCGCCGATCCGAGGTCACCGTGCTGCTGCCGGGCGGCGGCCGCGAGAGCGAGACCGGCTACGACGGCTGCACCACCGCCCTGGTGCCGCTGCCGTTCTGGCGCCGGTGGGGCCGCCGCACCGTGTACCAGCCGTACGTCCCGATCCGGTGACCACCGGGCCTGGAGGGCTTGGTCGTCGTGCCTACGGTCGCACCTGCTGGCGGCGGACCCGGATCACTGCTCGAGGTCGATGACGCCCGTCGCGAGCAGCACGCCGGCCACGACGAACACCGCGGAGACCAGGCGGTTCTGCCAGGTGTGGAACCTGAGCCAGCCGGCGATCGGGGTGCCGTACCGGCGGTTCGACGTCCGCACGGCGTCCTGGGCGAAGCGCGTGCTGTTGACGAAGAAGAACACGCCGACCGCACACACCACGAGCCCCACCAGCACGGCCATGCGCGGACACCTCCCCGCTCGTCCCCCTGCGCCGGACCGCAGTGGTGGACCTGCGGTGCCGGCGTCAGCGCGCACGTGCGCTCGCTACCGGGCCTGCACCCGAGTCATGATCACATCCAGGAAGCCGCCGATCGTCGTCAGGCCCTGCAACTCCTCCTCGGGCAGCTCGATGCCGAGCGCGTCCTCGAGGTCCATCGTGTACTCGACGAGGGACAAGGAGTCGACGTGCAGGTCGTCGACGAACGACCTGTCCTCCTGCACGTCGTCGGGGTCGACCTCGAGCAGGTCCACGGCCTTGTCGCGCATGACCTGCAGCACCTCGGCGCGCTCCATCAGTGCCCCATGCCGAGGCCGCCGTCGACCGGGAGCACCGCCCCGGTGATGTACGACGACGCGTCGCCGGCGAGGAAGGCGATGGCCGCCGCGATCTCGTCCGCCCGCGCCGTGCGCCCCAGCGGGATCGTCCCGAGCAGCTGCTCCTTGCGCTGCTCCCCCAGCGCCGCGGTCATGTCGGTGTCGACGAACCCCGGCGCCACCACGTTGCTGGTGATCCCGCGCCCGCCGAGCTCGCGGGCCAGCGAGCGCGCCAGACCGACGAGCCCCGCCTTGCTCGCCGCGTAGTTGGCCTGCCCCGCGCTGCCGGCGAGCGCCACGACGGACGACACGAAGACGAGCCGCCCCCAGCGCGCCTTCAACATCCCGCGCGACGCGCGCTTGGCGACCCGGAACGAGGCCGTGAGGTTGGCGTCGAGCACGGAGGTGAACGACGCCTCGCTCATCCGGAGCAGCAGCTGGTCGTCGGTGATGCCGGCGTTGGACACCAGCACCTCGACGGGACCCTGCTGCGCCTCCACCTCGCCGAACGCGCGGTCGACGTCCTCGCTGCTCGTGACGTCGCAGCGCACGCCGAGCAGGCCCTCGGGCGGCGCGCTGCGGTACGTCACCGCGACCCGGTGACCGTCGGCCGCCAGCGCCCGGGCGGTCGCCAGCCCGATGCCGCGGTTGCCCCCGGTGACCAGCACCGACCGGCTCGTCGTGCCCGTCACGCGCGCTCCCCTCGTCGTGTCCGCTGGCGCACTCTAGGGACGCCGTAGGACCGCCCTACGCTGCACTCCCGTGTCCGCCCCCGACCCCGCCGAGCGGCTCCGGACGCTGTCCGCCGGTCTGCTGAGCGTGCCGGCGGGCGACCTGCGACCCGACGCGGCGCTGTCCGACGACCTCGCCGTCGACAGCCTCGCCGCGATCGAGTGGGGCATGGCGATCGAGGACCAGTTCGGCGTCGTCCTCCCCGACGACGCGTGGCAGCAGGTCAGGACGTACGGCGACGTGCAGGACCTGCTCCGCCTGCTCGGCGTCCGGGCGTGAGAGCCGCCCCGGGGCGCCGGGTGGTGGTCACCGGGATGGGCGTGGTCAGCCCCGCCGGCACGGGGACCGAGGCGTTCTGGGCCGGCCTGCACGAACCGCCCGCCGACGCGCGGGAGCGCCGGGTCCCCGACGCCGACCTCGCGTCGATCAGCGGACGGCAGGCCCGGCACACCGACCGGTTCACCGCGCTCGCGCTCGTCGCCGCCGACCTCGCCGTCGAGTCCGCCGGCGGCCTGCCCGACGTCGACCCGCAGCGCGCGGGCGTGCACCTCGGCACGGGCCTCGGCGGGGTGGGCAGCGTCGAGGCGCAGGCCGGCGTGCTCGCCGAGCGCGGACCGGGGCGCGTCTCGCCGTTCACCATCCCCATGTACATGCCGAACGCCGGCGCCGCCGCGGTCGCGCTGCGGCACGGCTGGCAGGGGCCGTGCGAGACGCTCACGACCGCGTGCGCGGCCGGGACGCACTCCGTCGGGGCCGGAGCGCGACTGGTGTTCGCCGGCCGCTGCGACGCCGTGCTCGCCGGCGGCGCGGAGTCGGCCTTCACCCCGACGACCGTCGCGGCGTTCACGACCATGACCGCGCTGTCCCGCACGGGGCGCTCGCGGCCCTTCGACGTCGCGCGCGACGGGTTCTGCCTGGCCGAGGGCGCCGCCGTCGTGCTGCTCGAGGAGCGCGAGGCGGCGCTCGCGCGCGGCGCTCGCGTGTACGGAGAGGTGCTCGGCAGCGCGTCCACGTGCGACGCGCACCACCTGACCGCGCCCGCGCCTCGCGGCCGCGGGGCGGTCGACTGCATGCGGCGCGCGCTGCACGACGCGGAGCTCGCGCCCCGCGACGTCCGGCACGTCAACGCGCACGGCACCTCCACGCCGCTGAACGACGCCGCCGAGGCCCATGCGGTGGCCGAGGTGTTCGGGTCGTACGCCGTGCCGGTGACGAGCATCAAGGGCGTGACCGGTCACGGGCTCGGGGCGGCCGGCGCGCTGGAGGCGGTGTCGGTGCTGCTGTCCTTCGCGCACCGGTCGCTGCCGCCCACGCTGGGCACGCGGGACGTCGACCCGGCGCTGGCGGTCGACGTGGTGCTGCAGCCGCGGGCGTACGAGCCGGGTCCGGTGGTGAGCAACTCCTTCGGGTTCGGCGGCCACAACGGCTCGCTGGTGCTCGGCCCCCCGGACCGGGTGCGGCCGTGACCCTGGCCGACGACCTGGCGCTCGCGCACGAGCTCGCCGACGCCGCCGACGCGATCACGCTCGCGCGCTTCCGCGCTCTCGACCTCCGCGTCGAGGCGAAGCCCGACCTCACGCCGGTCAGCGACGCCGACACCGCCGTCGAGTCCGCGGTGCGCGGCGTCCTCGCCGCCCGCCGGCCGGGTGACGCGGTGCTCGGCGAGGAGGAGGGGCTGGTCGGGTCGGGTCCGCGGCGGTGGGTCGTCGACCCGGTGGACGGCACCAAGAACTTCGTCCGCGGCGTCCCCGTCTGGGCCACCCTCGTCGCGCTGCAGATCGAGGGCTCGGTCGACGTCGGCGTCGTCAGCGCGCCCGCGCTCGGTCGGCGCTGGTGGGCCGCCCGGGGCCTCGGCGCGCACGCCGGCGCACGGCTCGCCGGTGCGACGGTGCTGCGGGTCAGCGCCGTGGCCGATCTCGCCGACGCGTCGCTGTCGTACTCCTCCCTCACGGGATGGGAGGAGCAGGGCCGGCTGCCCGGGCTGCTCGACCTGTCGCGGCGGGTGTGGCGGACGCGGGCGTACGGCGACTTCTGGTCGCACGTGCTCGCCGCCGAGGGCGCCGTCGACGTGTCCTGCGAGCCGGAGGTCTCGCTGTGGGACCTCGCGGCGCTGCAGCCCGTGGTCGAGGAGGCCGGCGGCCGGTTCACCGACCTGTCCGGCGCGGCCGACCCCGCCGGCGGCAGCGTCGTGTGCACCAACGGCCCGCTGCACGACGAGGTGCTCGCCGCGCTGCGACCCCGGTGACCGGCCGCGTCCGGTTGGCCGGCACCGCGCTCGCGCTGCTGTCGGCCGCGTCGTTCGGCGTCATGCCGGCGCTCACCAAGGTGGTGTACGCCGACGGCGCCGGCCCGCTGGGCGTGCTGTCCGTCCGCTTCTCGCTCGCCGGGCTCGTGCTGCTCGCGCTCGGCAGGCTGCGCCGGGAGGCCTGGCCAGGCCGGGCCCTGCTCACGCGCCTGCTGCTGCTCGGCGCGGTGGGCTACGCGGTCGAGGCCGGCTTCTACTTCGCCGCGCTGGAGCGCATCGGGGCCGGGCTCACGGCGCTGCT
>JALYNK010000153.1 GCA_030773235.1 Actinomycetota bacterium
GCTCGGCGGAGCTCCACACCAGCGGGGTGTTGCCGAGCAGCCGGGACGTGGCGGGGTCGACCTCCTCCAACAGCAGCCGGGGCAGCCGGGCGCACAGCGCGTCCAGCCGCCGCTCGGCCTGCGCGACCCGGCCGAGGCGGGCCAGCGCGGTCACGGCGAGGAACGACACCGGCAGGAAGGCTCCCTCCGTGCCGGCGAAGCCGTCGTCGCTGCCCGCCGGGTAGCGGCGCAGGTACGGGCCCTCGCCGAGCCGGTCGAGGCGGGCGGCGCGCGGGTCGCGGGGCCCGAGCAGGCCGAAGGCCACGGCGAGCAGGGCGGACGCGTCCGGCCCGCCGTCCCCGCCGTACGCCTGCGGGAGCAGCCCGTCCTCGTCGATCGCCGCCACGACGCGGGCCGCGATGACGTCGCGCCCAGCCCGCCAGGCCCGCCGGCGGGTCCACAGCCGCCAGCCGCGGGCGATCCACAGGGCGCGGTCGAGCACGAGCCAGCGGCCGAGGTCGGCGTCGACGAGCGGTCGGGCCTCCCGCAGCCCCAGATGCCGTTGCTCTCGGGCACCGTCGCGGCGTCGGCGGCCACCTCGGCGGCGGCGTCCCGCACGAGCCGCCAGGTGGCCCGGTCGAGGCGCCCGCCCACCTGTACGTACGTCGACACCGCCTCGACGAGCAGCCCGACAGCGTCGTACTGGTGCTGACCGGCGGCGTCGTTGCCGACCCGGACCGGGCGCGACCCGGCCCAGCCCGCGACACCGGGCACCTCGCGCTCGCGGGGCACCGGGTCGCCGCGCACGTCCAGCACGGGGGTGGTCAGCAGGCCGCTGTCGGCCCAGCGCTCCTGCACGAGCTCGAGGTAGCGGCGGGCGTCCTCGCCGCGGCCGAGCAGTGCGGCGACGGCCGTCGACAGGGACGCGTCCCGCAGCCACGTGTAGCGGTAGTCGAACTGCCGGTCGGCGCCCGGAGCCTCCGGCAGGCTGGTGACCGGCGAGGCGACGACCGCTCCGGTCGGGCGGTAGGTGCAGGCCCGGAGCACGGCGAGCGCGTCGAGCGCCCGGCTGCGGTGCGGGCCCGGCGGGCGCAGCGTGGCGAGCACCTCGCGCTCCTGCGCGTCCCGTGCCGCGACGCGCTCGGCGAGCCGCTGGGGTCGGTCACGACGTCCCCGCCGACCGCCACGACGAGCGCCGCCCAGCGGTCGGGAGCGAGGCGGACCGTGCTCACGAGAGCATCGCCGCGCGGCTCGTGCCGGTCCGCAGTCACGTGCACCGGCACGTCCCGCCCGCGGCTGCGGTGCGACCCCCGCGCTGTCCGGCTGCCGCCCGGGAGCGCGACGAGCGGGGCGTCGAACCCGCCGAGCGCGACGACGCACTCGACGTCCTGCGCGACGGGCGAGCGCAGCAGCCGGGACGAACGCGGTCCCGCCGCCGGCGTCGAGCAGGGCGTCGCGGACCTCGATCACGCGCGCCGCACCCCGCAGGTACGTGCGGGTGGCCGCGCCGGCCCCTGCTCCCGGTCGACGAGGGCCAGGCCGGGGGTCGTCACCGCGCCGCCGTGCGGGTCGAGCAGCCGCCAGCACAGCGGGGCGTCGTCGAACTCCGGGGCGCACCACCACAGCACCGCGCCGTCCGGGCCGAGCAGCGCGGCGGTGCGGCCCGAGCCCAGGACCCGCAGACCGCCCAGATCGGGCGCGAGCAGGTCGGGCGCGGACAGGTCGGGCGCGGACAGGTCGGGCCGGGCACCGCGGGGGCTCGGCGGACACATGCGCCGCCCCGTACCCGTCGGTCCCGGCCCGTAGCCTCCGCGCCGGACGAGGAGGGGCCGGACGAGGCGGGCCCGGACGAGGAGAGGCGGGACGGCGTGACGACGGTGCAGACCGGGGCCGGGGCGCTGCGCGGCGCCCATGAGGGCGACGTGCTCGTGTTCCGGGGGGTGCCGTACGCCGCGCCGCCGGTGGGCGACCTGCGCTTCCGCCCGCCGCAGCCGGTCGCGCCGTGGGACGGCGAGCGCGACGCGACCAGAGCGGGGCTCGCGCCGGTGCAGACCGCGCCGCCCTTTCAGTACGTCCCGGGACTCGACATCTACGCCGGCCTCGGCCCGGTGGGCGAGGACTGCCTGTACCTCAACGTCTGGACACCGGCCGCCGAGGGCGCGGGCCGGCCGGTGCTGGTGTGGGTGCCCGGCGGCGCGTTCATCCGCGGCGCCGGCAGCCAGCCGGTCTACGACGGCGCGCTGCTCGCCCGCGAGGCCGACGTCGTCGTGGTGACGATCAACTACCGCCTGGGCGCGCTCGGGTTCCTGCTCGGCGAGGACGAGGGGGCGGGCAACCTCGGCCTGCGCGACCAGATCGCCGCCCTGCGCTGGGTGCGCGACAACGCCGCGGCGTTCGGCGGCGACCCCGACCAGGTCACCGTGCTCGGCGAGTCCGCGGGCGCGATCTCGGTCGGCTGCCTGCTCGTCGCGCCCGAGGCGCGCGGGCTGTTCCGGCGCGCGGTCGGGCAGAGCGGCATCGGCCGGGCGGTCGCCACGCCGGAGCTCGCGCAGGAGTGCCGCGACACGTACCTCGCGGAGGTGGGCGAGACCTCGCTCGCGCGGCTGCGCGAGCTGCCCGTCGAGCGGCTGCTCGAGGCGCAGACCCGCACGGTGCTGGCCCTGCTCCTGCGCTACGGGATCTCCGGCGGCTTCCAGCCCTGGGTCGACGGCGACCTGCTGCCCGAGCAGCCGGTGCCCGCCGCGCTGGCCGGCCGGACGGCCGAGGTGCCGCTGCTCGCGGGCTGGAACGCCCACGAGATGGCGCTGTGGCGCGTGCTCGACCCCGAGCTCGCCGGGCTCAACGAGGCCGGCCTCTTCCGCCGCGCGGAGGACCGTTACGGCGTTCTCGGCCGCGAACTCGTCACCCTGCGGCGGACGCAGTCGCCCGACCTGTCGCCGACCCTGCTGTGGGAGTCCGTGACGACCGACGTCGAGTTCGGGTGGCCCACCCGCTCGCTGGCCGCCGCCGGTGCGCACGCCGGCCGCCAGGTCCACCTCTACCGGTTCGAGTGGGCCGCCCCCGTGCCCGACCTCGGCGCCTGCCACTTCCTGGAGGTGCCGTTCGTCTTCGGCACGCTCGACGCGCCGGGCGTCGGGACCGTGGCGCCGCGCACCGCGGAGACCGAGGCGCTCAGCGCGACGGTGCGGCGCGCCTGGACGACGTTCGCCCGGACCGGCACCCCCGAGCTGCCGGACGGAGCGTGGCCGGTCGCCGGGACGGACGGGCCGGTGGTCGTGCTGGACGGCCACGGCGCGCGTCGACAGGCGTAGGCACGGGCAGGGCGGCGCGTCACCCTGTGCTCGTGGTCACAACGGGCCAGTGACAGGGCGCTCGGAGCGTGCGACCGTCATGGTCCTTGCGCGGCAGGGACGCCGCGCTCCGCACCAGCCGCCCGGCGTGCCGCTGCCCTGGCCGCCCGTCGCTGGTCGAAATCCGGAGGACGCGTGGACGTCGTCGACGTGACCGAACGCCTGATGGCCGAGTTCGAGGACCGCCTCGGCCTGGACGTGATCTCCCGAGTCGTGAACGGCTCCCGCCGCGACCTGGCCGGCACTCCCGCCGGCGCGCTGCCCGAGCTGGTCGAGCGCCTGTCCCGCCAGCGGCTGCAGGACGCGCTCGAGGAGCTGCTCCCCGCACCCCGCAGGGAGCCGCGGGTGATCCGCCTGCCGTAGCCGGCCGGGGAACGGCCGCCGGTGCCGGCGGCGGTCCGTGGGAGCCTTGCCCCGACCACATCGTCTGACCGAGGAGCACCGCAGCGTGGCCGGCATCTGCGAGGGACGCGTCGTCGCCATCACCGGAGCGGGAGGTGGCATCGGGCGCGAGCACGCGCTCGCCTTCGCCCGCCAGGGCGCCAAGCTGGTCGTCAACGACCTGGGCGGCGCGCGCGACGGCACCGGCGGCGACGCCGGTCCCGCGCAGCGCGTGGTCGACGAGATCACCGCGCTCGGCGGCGAGGCGGTGGCCAACACCGACGACATCTCGACCTGGAGCGGCGCCGAGCGCTTCGTGGCGCAGGCCGTCGAGACGTACGGCACGCTCCACGTGCTCGTCAACAACGCGGGCATCCTCCGCGACCGGATGCTCGTCAACATGTCCGAGGCCGAGTGGGACGCGGTCGTCCAGGTGCACCTCAAGGGCACGTTCGCGCCCACCCGGCACGCGGCGGCGTACTGGCGCGACCAGGCCAAGGCGGGCACGCCCGTCGACGCCAGGGTGATCAACACGAGCTCGTCGTCGGGCATCTTCGGCAACCCGGGCCAGTCGAACTACGGGGCGGCGAAGGCGGGCATCGCCGCGTTCACGATCATCACGAGCATGGAGCTGGGGCGGTACGGCGTCACCGTCAACGCGGTCGCGCCGACGGCGATGACGCGCATGACCGAGGACCTGCCGGCGCTGCGCGCGATGGCCGACGCGGCCAGGGAGAGCGGCTTCGACGCGCTCGCCCCCGACAACATCAGCCCCACCGTCGTCTACCTCGGCAGCGAGCTGTCGCGCGACATCACGGGTCGCGTGTTCTCGGTCGTGGGCGGCCGGGTCAACGTCGTCGAGGGCTGGGTCAACGGTCCGGGCGCTGACAAGGGCGCGCGCTGGGAGCCCGCCGAGCTCGCCGACGTGCTGCCCGACCTCGTCCGCCGGGCGGCGCGCAACGCCGACCAGAGCGGCAGCCGCACCGGGGACGGCGGCGTCGGCGTCGGCGTGTCGGGCGCTGCCGCCGGGCGGTAGGC
>JALYNK010000154.1 GCA_030773235.1 Actinomycetota bacterium
CGCGAGGTCACGCTGCCCCGTGCGGACGAGTACGCCGAGAACCGGCAGCACCCGCTGCACGTCAACGTCCACCTCGGCCGGCCGGGCCGGGTCCAGCACGTCAGGGTGGCCTACACCGCCAACGGCACTCTGACCGAGGACGCTGCGGATGCGTGCGGCGGCGAGTTCCGCAACCGGTAGCGCGTGTACGAGGCCGACCCGCTCGCGCTGCTGGCGCGGGAGGTCCTCCGCGACCGGGCCGCGTCGCTCGTCGCCGAGGTGTGCGCCTGGGCGGTGGGGCTCTCCGACCGGCCGTACTGCGTCCGCCGCGGGCGGGCAACGGCGACGGGCACGCCGCTGGGGGCACGGGCGGCCGCGGAGCTGCGGCTCGGCGCGGAGGAGGGCGGCCGGCTCGAGCTCGCGGAGGCCCGCCCGGGCACCTTCGCGGACGCGCTGGCCGCGCTCCTGCCGGACGGCCAGACGTACGCGGAGCTGCTCGACGAGCAGGTCCTCGCACCGTTCGCGCTCGAGACCTGCCGCCTCGCCGCGGCGCGGGCCCAGCGCGACTCACCCCACCTGTGGCAGGACCTCGTCGACGACCTCGGCGAGGACGAGGCGGACGTCGACGCCGTGGTCCGGGGAGCCGACTGGGAGCCGACCGTGCGGGGCGACGCCGAGCAGCTCGTCCTCGACGCGCTCGGGCCCGTCCCGCTGGCCGAGGTGGAGGCCGAGGGGCTCCCGCTCGCGCTCGTGCGCGCCGCCGAGGCGCAGGCCCGCGCGGCCGCACCGCAGCCGGCGCCCGATCCGGAGGTGCCCGACGACGAGCTCGCCGGGGCGCTCTTCCTCGCCGAGGCGGCCGTGCGCGACAGCGGGTTGCCGCTCCCGGTACCCCCCGAGCACGCCGACGCGCTCCTGGACACGCTCGCCGCCGAGGGGCTGGAGCCCGAGGAGCTCCCGCTCGTGCTGCCCCACCTGCCGGTGCGCGCGGAGACCGCCGAGGAGGTCGCTCTCGCCCTCGAGGCCCGGCGCCTGACGGGCGGAGCGCGGTGACGCCGCACGGGGCATACGCGCGGACGAGACCGCGTTCCGGGCAGTACTTGCACCAGCAACGGGAGGCTCTGGCCATGCAGATCGGTGTCTTCTCGGTCGGGGACGTGACGCCGGACCCGACGACCGGCCGCACGCCGACCGAGGCCGAGCGGATCCAGGCCATGGTCCGGATCGCGCTCAAGGCCGAGGAGATCGGTCTCGACGTCTTCGCGACCGGCGAGCACCACAACCCGCCCTTCGTCCCGTCGTCGCCGACGACGATGCTCGGCTTCATCGCGGCGCGCACCGAGCGGCTGCTGCTCTCGACCGCGACGACGCTCATCACGACCAACGACCCGGTGAAGATCGCCGAGGACTACGCGATGCTCCAGCACCTCGCGGGCGGTCGCGTCGACCTCATGCTGGGCCGCGGCAACACCGGCCCCGTCTACCCGTGGTTCGGCCAGGACATCCGCAACGGGATCCCGCTCGCGGTCGAGAACTACGCGCTGCTCCGCCGCCTCTGGCGCGAGGAGGTCGTCGACTGGCAGGGCCGCCTCCGCACCCCGCTGCAGGGGTTCACCTCGACGCCGCGGCCCCTCGACGGCGTGCCGCCCTTCGTCTGGCACGCTTCGATCCGCAGCCCGGAGATCGCCGAGCAGGCCGCGTACTACGGTGACGGCTTCTTCCACAACAACATCTTCTGGCCGGTCAGCCACGTGAAGCAGATGGTCGGCCTCTACCGGCGCCGGTACGAGCACTACGGCCACGGCCCCGCCGACACCGCGATCGTCGGCCTCGGCGGCCAGGTCTTCCTGCGCAAGAACTCGCAGGACGCGGTCCGCGAGTTCCGCCCGTACTTCGACAACGCTCCGGTGTACGGCCACGGGCCGTCGCTGGAGGAGTACACGGCTCAGACGCCGCTGACCGTGGGCAGCCCGCAGCAGGTCGTCGAGCGCACGCTGTCATTCCGCGAGCACGTCGGCGACTACCAGCGGCAGCTGTTCCTCATCGACCACGCGGGGCTGCCGCTCAAGACCGTGCTGGAGCAGATGGACCTGCTCGGCGAGCACGTCGTCCCCGCGCTGCGCCAGGAGTTCGCGGCCCGCCGGCCGGCGCACGTCCCGCTCGCGCCGACGCACGAGAGCCTCGTCGCCGCCGCTCGCGCCCCCCGGCCCCTCGCCCAGGCCTCCTGACGCGCGGGCGATGAGCGAGCAGCAGCGCCGCGTCGCCGTCGTCAGCTCCGGGCTCGCGGTCCCGTCCTCGACCCGGCTGCTCGCCGACCGGCTCGCCGACGCGACCGTCCGCGCGCTGCACGCCCGCGGCGTGTCCAGCACCACGCAGGTCCTGGAGCTGCGCGGCTGCGCGCGCGACCTGGCCGACCACCTGGTGACCGGGTTCGCCGGGGCCGCGCTCCGGCCGGTCCTCGAGACGGTCACCGGCGCGGACGCGGTGATCGCCGTGACCCCGGTGTTCAGCGCGTCGTACAGCGGACTGTTCAAGACGTTCTTCGACGTGCTGGACCCGGACGCGCTGGCCGGACGCCCGGTGCTCGTCGCCGCCACGGCCGGCACCGCGCGGCACTCGCTGGTGCTCGACCACGCGCTGCGGCCGCTGTTCGCCTACCTGCGCGCGGTCGTCGTCCCGACCGGCGTGTTCGCGGCGTCCGAGGACTGGTCGGGCGCCGGCGGCGCGACCGGCGCCCTGTCCGAGCGGGTCGAGCGCGCGGCCGGCGAGCTGGCGGACCTGGTCGCCGCCCGCCCGCCGCTCCGCGTGCGCGACCCGTTTGACGAGCCGCCGTCGTTCGAGGACCTGCTGCGCGGCACCTGACCGCGCCCGGTCATCCCCCGGTCGGCAGCCCGACGTACAGCACGCCAATCACGTCGCCCCGGGCGGAGCGCAGCGGCGTGTACGCCGTGTAGTACGGCCGCCCGGCCACGACCGCCGGCCCCACGTACGTGTCCCCGGCGAGGACCGCGGCCAGCACCGGGTTGGCCGTGCCGTCGGGGTTTCGCCGCGCGACGTAGGTGCCGATGTTGCGCCGGCCCTGCGCGTTGACCACCGTCGTCGCCACGCGGAGCATGTCGCCGGCCTCGTCGAGCCGCTGGAAGAGCGTGCAGCTGCCGCCGATCTGCGCGGTGACCTGGTCCACGAACGGCGAGCGCGTCGCCGGGTCGTCCACCTGGCCGATCCACTGCCCTCCGATGTGCACCTCAGGCAGCCGGGCCACCTGTGTCCGGGGGTTGCCCTTGTCGCGCGCGGTCCAGTGCACGGTCCCCTGACCGAGCCCGAACCCGCCCGAGTCCTCCAGGAGGTCCTCGGCCACGGCCAGCGCGCGGCGGACGTACGCCTCCCGCTGGCTCTCCACCAGCTGCGCGACGGCCTCGGTGATGCGCTGCGAGCCGCGCGCAGCGTGGTCGACGCTGTCGACGACCATGCGCGCGGCGACGCTCTGCTCCTCCACGGCGGCCGCGATGGAGCCCTGCGCCTCGGCGATCGCACCGAGCGTCGTCGTCACCCGCTGGATGCCGGTGACGGCCCGCTCGGTCTCCTGCTGCACCGCGGCGATCTGACGGGCGATGTCCTCGGCGGCGCGGGCCGTCCGCCCGGCGAGCTGCTTGACCTCCTGCGCCACCACTGCGAACCCGCGGCCAGCCTCGCCGGCGCGCGCCGCCTCGACGGTCGCGTTGAGCGCGAGCATGCGGCTCTGCTGGCTCACGGAGGAGATGAGCTGCACGATCTCGCCGATCGCCTCGCTCGACGCGTGCAGGGCGAGCACCCGCTCGCTGACGCTCTCGGCGTCGCGCACCGCCTCGCCCGCCACCCCCGACGCGCGGGTGGTGTTGACCGAGATCTCCTCGATCGACGTGCGCATCTCGCCCATCGCGCGGGCCGCGTCGCCGAAGCTCGCCGACACGTCGGCGCTGGCGGCGGACAGCACGCCCGCCTGCCGGGCGGCCGTCTCGAGCGTCGTGTCCTTGCGGACGGGGCGCTTTCGCGGCGACCCAGCCGCCGGAGCCGCCGGTGCGGGCGCGCCGGCGCCGCCCGCACCGGCCTGCGGGAGCTCGGCCTCGGCCGGGGAGCGGCGGGACAGGCGCACGGGCGTCCTCCTGGACCAGGCGGGTTGCTCCCCGCAGCGACGACTCCCTCTCCGTTCGGACGGATCCGTCAGCGGGTTGAGCGGCGCGCGGGGACCCGTCCGAGGGGTGCCGCGTCACCCGATGGGCGGCTCGTGCAGCCCGCGGGCGCCGATGCCTCTCGGCGACCCCGTTACCTTCCTCGCGGCCTCGGTGGTCGAGGCCCCTGGTCGCCGAGCCCGGCATGACTGGGTCCCCCTGTCGCTCATGGTCCGGGGGGTGGTGTCACCGGGCTCGGTGGCGTCGGTGGACCGCTGATAGGGACACGACCGCCTTCTGGCTGGTTTCTTCTCAAGGTGGCTGCCGGCAACCGGCGCCGATCGTGGCGGCCAGGCCCAGCGACGCCTGGAGGGGCGGGCGGACCTCACGCATGCGGTCTTCGTCGGACTTGTCGTGCGGCCAGGGCGAGCACCACGCCACCGCCCTGGACCCGGCGGGCAAGCGGCTGCACGACGGCGCGCTGCCCAACGACGAAGCCCGGCTGCGGCAGCTGTTCGACAGCTCGTTGAGCACGGGCCGGTGCTGGTTGTCGTTGACCAACCCGCCTCGATCGGCGCCCTGTCTGTCGCCGTCGCCCGCGTCGTCGGGGCGAGCGTGC
>JALYNK010000155.1 GCA_030773235.1 Actinomycetota bacterium
CCACGGGGCTGCCCTCGACCTGTTCCGTCGCCGCCGCTCCGGCCGCCGTGCGGGCCACCACGGGGCTGCCCTCGACCTGTTCCGCCCGCAGCACGCGCCACCAGCGGGCGCTCGAGCGCCACCTCGGGCTGCGCGTGGACGGCCGCAACAGCCCCACCGACTGCGGCGCCATCAAGGCGTTCCAGAAGCGCAACGGCGTCCGCGGCGCGTCCGGCACGGCGACCGCGCTCACCGCCGGGATCGCTCGTCGACTCGACCTGGCGCTCAGCCGCACCGACGAGTGCCAGAAGGGCGCGCTGGTCGTGTGCGCCGACCTCGACTCGCAGACGGTGTGGATCGCTGAGCGGGGCACGGTCGTGTTCGGTCCGTTCCCGATGCGGTCCGGCCGTCCGAAGTTCGAGTCCGACGCCGGATCGTTCTCGGTGTTCCTGAAGAGCCGGCACCACTTCTCGTCACAGTACGAGGTGCCGATGCCCTACGCGATGTTCTACAACAACGGCGAGGCGCTGCACGTGTCCCGGCGCTACCTCTACCGGGGCAAGGGCACCCACGGCTGCGTGCAGATCCTGCCCGAGGTCGCGCCGGAGATGTGGCGCCGGATCGGCGTCGGTACGCGCGTGCACGTCTTCGGCAGCGGGAGCGGCGGGAGCACGGGCACGCGTCAGTTCTGACCGCAGCGCACCTCCCGCTGCGGCGCCACGCCTGTCACGCGCGCGCCCGGGGCGGTCGCGGTCCCGCGGATCAGCTCTCGGGTGCGCGCACCCACGCGGTGGCCGCGGCCGGCACGGTGAGCAGATCGCCGACGAGCGCGGCACCCGCGGCGCTCGCGGCCAGCAGCTTCCCGCCGCCGGCCACCGGCACCTCGACGTCCTCGCCCGCGGTGTTCAGCACGCACACCAGCCCGCCCTCGCGCCGCACGGCGAGCACGCCCTCGGGCGCGTCCAGCCACTCGACGCCCCGGCCGAGCGAGGGCAGCAGCTCCCGGCGCAGCGCGAGCAGCTGCCGGTACGTCCGCAGCGCGGGCGGGTCGCGGTCCACCGCCTTGTCCGCACTGTCCGACCCGAACGGCAGCCACGGCGTGCCCGTGGTGAACCCGAAGCCCTCGGCGTCGGCGTCCCACGGGTGGGGCGTCCGCGCCCCGTCGCGTCCCGGCTGCGTGAAGCCCGAGCGCTTCCAGATCGGGTCCTGCCGCGCGTCCGGCGGGACGTCCGCCTCCTCGAGGCCGAGCTCCTCGCCCTGGTAGAGGTACGGACTGCCGGGCAGCGCGAGCAGCAGCGCCGTCAGCGCGAGCCCCCGCCGCACCCCCAGCTCGCCGCCGCCGTAGCGGGTGGCGTGCCGCACCAGGTCGTGGTTGGACAGCACCCAGGTCGGCACCTCGAAGAGCTCGAGCGCGCGCGACAGCGTCCGGTGGAGCGCGTGCGCGTCGTACGGGGTGCGCATGACGGTGAAGTCGAACGCCTGGTGCAGCCGCCCCGGGGCGACGTACTCCGACACCCGCTGCTGGTCGAAGAGGAACACCTCGCCGACGAGCATCCGGTCGGGCTGGTAGCCGTCGAGCAGCCGCCGCCACTTCTCGTAGACGGCGAGCACCTCGTCGCGGTCCCAGAGGTGCCGTCGGTCGTTGCCGTGCAGGACCAGGGTGTCGACCGGGCCCTCGTCGGACAGCTCGGGGTGCTTGTAGAGGCTGTGCGCGACGTCGATGCGGAACCCGTCGACGCCCCGGTCGAGCCACGTGCGCAGCACGTCGAGCCAGTACGCGTGGACGTCGGGGTTCTGCCACTCGAGGTCGGGCTGCTCGACGTCGAACAGGTGCAGGTACCAGGCGCCGTCCGGCAGCTGCGTCCACGCCGGGCCGCCGAAGATGCTCGTCCAGTCGTTCGGCGGGCCGCCGTCGCGGCCCTCGCGGAACACGTACCGCGCCCGCATCGGCGACGCGGCGTCCGCCTTGGCCTCCAAGAACCACGGGTGCGAGCTCGACGTGTGGTTCGGCACGATGTCGACGACCACCTTGAGGCCGCGCTCGTGCGCCTCGTCGAGCAGCCGCTGGAAACCCGCCAGGTCGCCGAACACCGGCTCGACGCCCAGCGGGTCGGCGACGTCGTAGCCGTGGTCGGCCATCGGCGACGGGTAGAACGGCGTGATCCAGACGGCGTCCACGCCGAGGTCGACGAGGTACGGCAGACGCCCGCGGATGCCCTCGAGGTCACCGACGCCGTCGCCGTCGGAGTCGGCGAACGACCGGATGTAGACCTCGTACACGACGGCGTCGCGCCACCAGGCGCGCGGGGACTGGCTCACCGCGTCAACCTACGGGCGACCTCCGACGACCCGGCGCAGCGCGGTTCCGGGAGCGTCAGCCCCGGCGCGGCGCCGGGCAGCAGCGCGCGGGGCACCGGTCGTGCGTGGCGGTGCCGCCGTGGTCGGGCAGCTCGTCGGGCGCCTCGAGCCGCTCGACGACCAGGTCGCGGAGCAGCGCCACGAACTGCGGGTCGGTGCCGACCGTGGGCGCGCGGGTGACGGTCATCCCGGGCATCTCGTCGCGCACCCGCTGCGCGGCCTGCACGTCGAGGTCGTAGAGCACCTCGACGTGGTCGCTGGTGAACCCGACCGGCACCATCACCGCCTCGCGCACACCCTCGGCGTACAGCTCGGCGAGCCGGTCGCCGACGTCGGGCTCCAGCCAGGGCGTGCGCGGCGAGCCGCTGCGCGACTGGAACACCAGCTCCCACTCGTGGTCGCCGCCGGCCCGCTCGACGATGCGCGCCGCGGCCTCGCGCAGCGCGGCGACGTACGCCCCGCCGTCCGGCCCGGACGTGTCGGCCATCGCCGTCGGGATCGAGTGCGCGGTGAACAGCAGCCGGGCCGTCGGCGAGGGGCGGACGGCGACCACGCCGCGGGCCATCGGCGCGAGGAAGCCCTCCTCGCTCCAGTAGTGCCGCACCTTCGTCACCAGCGGGCCCGCGCCGTCACGGGCGCGCTCGACGTCCTCGCGGTACTGCCGGCAGCCGGAGTAGGAGGGGAAGGTGCTCGTGACGATCGCCAGGGCGTGCCGCAGGCCGTCCTCGCGCATCCGCGCCAGGGTGTCCGGCAGGAGCGGGTGCCAGTTGCGGTTGCCCCAGTAGACCGGCAGCCCAGGCCCGCGCTGCGCGAGCTGGTCCTCGAGCGCCGCCACCAGCGCCCGGACCTGCGCGTTGATCGGGCTCACACCGCCGAAGTGGTCGAGGTAGTGCCGCCCGACCTCCTCGAGGCGCTCCTTCGGGATCCCGCGGCCGCGCGTGACGTTCTCGAGGAACGGCACGACGTCCTCCGGTGCCTCCGGCCCGCCGAACGACACGACCAGCAGCGCGTCCACCCGCGGTGCGTCGAGCGGGCGGTCGTCCAGGCCGATCAGCGAGGTCACGGGCTGATCGTGCCCGGACGCGGCCACCTCCGCCGGTCGGGACGCGCTCGGGCCAGCCCCGCCCACCCGCCACCGGTCGGCGCGGTCGCGCACGCCCGGTCCCGACGTGCTGGCCGCGCCGGTCTGCGTCACGCTGAGGGCGTGTTCCTGCTCCTGCCGCTGGTGCTCGCCGGGCCGGCACTGGGCCTCGTCGACGTCGTCGTGCGGCTGTCCCGGTACGGGCCGCTGGGCTGGGTAGCGGCCGCCGCGTTCCTCGTCGCGGTGGTCAGGAGCACCCGGGCGCTGCTGCGCTCCGTGCGCACCTGGTGGGCGTCGACCGCGTAGCGCCGCCGCCCCGGGGTAGCGCGGGCTCCATGTCCCGCACCGCGATCGTCACCGCGTCCGACTCCGGCATCGGCAAGGCCACGGCGATCGCCCTGGCCCAGGCCGGGATGGACGTCGGCATCACGTGGCACGCCGACGAGCCGGGCGCGCAGGGCACGGCGGAGGAGGTCCGCGCGCTCGGCCGCCGCGCCGAGGTGCGCCGGCTCGACCTGGAGCAGCTGCCGGACGCCCTCGACGTCGTCGACGAGCTCGCCGACGCGCTCGGTGGGACGCTGTGGGCGTTCGTGAGCAACGCGGGCGGGGGCAGCGGTGGACCGTTCCTCGAGCTGACGTACGACACGTGGCGGACGCGGATGCGCGTCAACCTCGACGGCGCGTTCCTCGGCATGCAGCGGGCGGCCCGGCGCATGGTCGCGGGCGGACAGGGCGGCCGGATCGTCGCGGTCACGAGCGTCCACGAGCACGCGCCCCGGACGGGCTCCACGGACTACGTGACCGCCAAGCACGGTCTCGGCGGGCTGGTGAAGAACGCCGCGCTGGAGCTGGCGCAGCACGGCATCACCGTCAACGCCGTGGCGCCGGGCGAGATCACGACGCCGCTCACCGGCCAGGAGGACGTCGACCCGACGACGGTCTTGCGGCCGGGCGTGCCGCTGGGCCGCCCCGGCAGCGCGCAGGAGATGGCGGCCGTCATCGCGTTCCTCTGCAGCGACGCCTCGTCGTACGTCACCGGGGCGTCGTACGTCGCCGACGGCGGGATGCTGTTGATGGGTCCGCACGCGGGCTCGGACCTGGACAGCGGCGACTGGCGCTCCGCCTGATGCGTGCCCCAGCAGCCATCCCGCCGACATGCGCCACGGCGACGTGCTCGAGGCCGCGGTCGCGCTGCCTGACTCCCGATCGGCCCAGCCAAGGTTCAGTAGCTCCCAGGCCGGCTGCTCGGCCACCTGCGTGCGCGTCATCCCCGGCCGCGGTCGATGGCCGCTGATCACGTGGGCTTTCAGACGTGCAGACGTGC
>JALYNK010000156.1 GCA_030773235.1 Actinomycetota bacterium
ATCCCGGGCGGCGGCCGATCCGGCGCTGCGCCACACTCGCAGACGTGGTGCTGACCCGTCCTCTGGCCGCCTTCCTGCTCGCCACCGGCGCCTTCCAGTGGCTGGTGTGGCCCGGCTTCCTGCGCGTCGTCGTGCGCGACCCCCGGGCCTTCGCCGACGACGGGTCGCCCGCGGCCTTCCTGATCGTGCACCTGGCGATCGTGCTGCCCGCGCTGGCCCTGGGCGCCGGGCTGCTGGTGCTCGGCGCCCGCGCGTGGCGCCGCGCCCCCCGCTGACCGGGCGCCGTCAGACGCGCGAGGGGCGCCGCTGCAGCAGCAGCGGCGCCCCTGGCAGAGCGGTACGGGTCAGATGCGCCGGAAGATCAGCGCGCGCTTGACCTCCTGGATCGCCTTCGTGATCTGGATCCCGCGCGGGCACGCGTCCGTGCAGTTGAACGTCGTGCGGCAGCGCCAGACGCCCTCGCGGTCGTTGAGGATCTCCAGCCGCTCCTCGGCACCGTCGTCGCGGCTGTCGAAGATGAAGCGGTGGGCCGTGACGATCGCCTGCGGACCGAAGTAGGCCTCGTCGGTCCAGTAGACCGGGCACGACGTCGTGCAGGCGGCGCACATGATGCACTTCGTCGTGTCGTCGAACCGCTCGCGGTCGGCGGCCGACTGGAGGCGCTCGCGCGTCGGCTCCCGGCCGTCGGTGATGAGGAACGGCTTGATCGACCGGAACGCCTCGAAGAAGGGCTCCATGTCGACGATGAGGTCCTTCTGGACCGGCAGCCCCTTGATGGGCTCGACCAGGATCTCCTCACCGAGGTCCTTGACGAGGACCTTGCAGGCGAGCCGGTTGACGCCGTTGATGCGCATGGCGTCGGAGCCGCAGACGCCGTGCGCGCACGACCGGCGGAACGCGAGCGACCCGTCGTACTGCCACTTCACGTAGTGCAGGGCGTCGAGCAGGCGGTCGCCCTTCTCCACGGGGACGTCGTACGTCTCCCAGTGCGCGTCCTGACCGTTCTCCGGGTTGTAGCGCCGGATCTTCAGCTTCACCTGGCGGAGGTGGTCCTGGACCGGCGACTGCTGGTCGGCCGGGCGCTCCTCGACGACGGTCATCAGTACTTTCTCTCCATCGGTACGTACCGCGTCTGGATGACGGGCTTGTAGTCCAGCCGCACCTCGACAGCGGGGCCGTCGCCGACCCGGTACGCCATCGTGTGCCGCAAGAAGTTGACGTCGTCACGCGTCGGGTAGTCCTCGCGGAAGTGCCCGCCGCGCGACTCGTTGCGGGCCCGCGCCGAGACGACCAGGCACTCGGCGAGGTCGAGCAGGAAGCCCAGCTCGACGGCCTCGAGCAGCTCGGTGTTGTAGCGCTTGCCGCGGTCGGAGACGCCGCAGTTGAGGTAGCGCTCCTTGAGCCCCGCGATGTCGTTCTCGGCCTGCTTGAGCGTGGCCTCGGTGCGGTAGACGGACGCGTTCGCGTCCATCGTCTCCTGCAGCTCACGCCGGATGTCGGCGAGGTTGTCGGTGCCGGCGCCGTCCCGCAGGCGCTGGAGCAGCTCGACGACGAACCCCTCCGGGTTCGGCGGCAGCTCCACGTGCTTCACCGAGTTGGCGTGCTCGGCGGCGGCGACGCCGCCACGCCGGCCGAACACGTTGATGTCGAGCAGCGAGTTCGTGCCGAGCCGGTTCGCGCCGTGCACGGACACGCAGGCCACCTCGCCTGCGGCGTACAGCCCCGGCACGACGTGCTCGTTGTCCTTCATGACCCGGCCGTCGATGTCGGTCGGCACCCCGCCCATCGCGTAGTGCGCGGTCGGCTGGATCGGGATCGGGTCGGTGTACGGCTCGATGCCGAGGTACGTGCGGGCGAACTCGGTGATGTCGGGCAGCTTGGCGTCGAGCTGCTCCGGCGGCAGGTGGGTGAGGTCGAGGAACACGTGGTCCGCGGCCGGCCCGCACCCGCGGCCCTGCCGGATCTCGGTGTAGATCGCGCGGGCGACCATGTCGCGCGGCGCGAGGTCCTTGATGGTCGGCGCGTAACGCTCCATGAAGCGCTCGCCGTCCTTGTTGCGGAGGATGCCGCCCTCGCCGCGGGCACCCTCGGTGAGCAGGATGCCCATCTTCCAGATGCCGGTCGGGTGGAACTGGTAGAACTCCATGTCCTCCAGCGGCAGGCCCTTGCGGTAGACGATGCCCATGCCGTCACCGGTGAGGGTGTGCGCATTGCTGGTGACCTTGAAGACCTTGCCGAACCCACCGGTCGCGAACAACACCGACTTGGTGTGGAAGACGTGCACCTCGCCCGTGGCGAGCTCGTACGCCACCACGCCCGAGGTCACCCGCTCCACCGAGCCGTCACTCTGCGGCACGTCGGTGAGGACGAGGTCGAGGACGTAGAACTCGTTGAAGAAGTCGATGTTGTGCTTGACGCACTGCTGGTAGAGCGTCTGGAGGATCATGTGACCGGTGCGGTCGGCCGCGTAGCAGGACCGCCGGACGGCGGCCTCGCCGTGGTTGCGGGTGTGCCCGCCGAACCGGCGCTGGTCGATGCGACCCTCAGGCGTGCGGTTGAACGGCAGACCCATCTTCTCGAGGTCGAGGACCGCGTCGATGGCCTCCTTGCACATCACCTCGGCGGCGTCCTGGTCGACGAGGTAGTCGCCGCCCTTGACGGTGTCGAAGGTGTGCCACTCCCAGTTGTCCTCCTCGACGTTGGCGAGTGCGGCGCACATGCCGCCCTGCGCCGCACCGGTGTGGGAGCGCGTCGGGTACAGCTTGGTCAGCACCGCCGTCTTGGAGCGCTGGCCGGCCTCCAGCGCCGCCCGCATACCAGCGCCGCCGGCGCCGACGATGATCGTGTCGTAGCGGTGGAACTGCACCATCAGGAATGCGCTCCCTACACGTCGCCGTCGAAGGTGAAGATCACCAGGGTGCCGAGCACGAGCACGAGTCCGGTCGCCGAGTAGAGCAGCGTCTTGAGCCAGAACCGCGTGCCGTCACGCTCGGCGTAGTCGTTGATGATCGTGCGCAGCCCGAGCGTGCCGTGCAGCTGCGCGAGGTAGAGCTGCGCGAGGTCCCAGGTCTGCCAGAAGGGCGAGGCCCAGCGACCCGCGACGAACGCGAAGTTGATGCGCTGCACACCGCCGTCGAGCAGCAGCATGATGAACAGGTGGCCGAGCACGAGGACCACGAGCAGCAGGCCGCTGATGCGGGTGAACAGCCAGCCGTACATCTCGAAGTTCGTCTTCGCCGCGCTCTGGCTCGGCCGCTTGCGCCGCGTGCGCGGGGACTCGATGACCAGGCGGTCGTGGTTGTCGGGCTGGACCGTGCTGCCGCCCAGGTCCGGAGCGATCGTCGTCATCCCGTGGCTCCGAACATGTTCTCGATGGTGTGCTTGGTCATGTAGTAGACGCTCGGGATCATGATGGCCGCGGTGACGCCGACGACCGCCCACGACATCTGCTTCTGGTAGACGGTGCCCTTCTGCCAGAAGTCGATGGCCATGACCCGCAGGCCGTTGAGCGCGTGGAAGAGGATCGCGCCGACCAGCCCGACCTCCATGGCGGCGACCACGGGGGTCTTGTAGAGCGAGATGATCTCGTCATACGCGTGGGGCGACACCCGGACGAGTGCCGTGTCGAGCACGTGCGCGAAGAGGAAGAAGAAGATGAGGACGCCGGTGACGCGGTGCGCCACCCAGGACCACATGCCCTCGCGTCCCCGGTACAGCGTCCCAGCAGGCTTGGCCATGCCGGCGCCCTCCCAGAGATGAGCAGGTCAGACGGCTGCCTGACAGCGACGATGCTAGCCGCGCGGCCCTGCTCCGGCACGGCGGGGAGGGCCGGGGCGGGTGTGGCGTCTCCGGCACGGCGGCGCGGAATGCTCGACGACCGGGTGACGCAGGCGATCGGCCGCGTCACCCGCCGCTAGCCGACGGCGGGCCGGAACGCCCCCGCGATCTGCTCGAACTGCGACCGCAGACTCGCATCGCCCTGCGGCGCCTGCAGGAACAGCGAGTGCCCGCGCCCGTCCACCACGAACACCCGGTTGAGAACGTGCCGGCCCTCGTACGTGAACTCCCAGTCCGCCGCCGCAGAGCCGCGGTACTGGACCGGACGGATCGCGATCTCCCGGTACGACGGGTGGCGCTGGGCGAAGGAGCGGGCCTGGCGCCGGCGGTCGGCCACCGGGTCGGCGGCACCGGTGCCGGTCTCGACCCGGAGCACCCGCCCGGTGTCGGGGTCGCGGTACTGCGGGTTGCCCGCGAACGACCCGACTGTCCAGTCGGCCGGCAACGCCACCGCCCAGCCCTGCGGGCTGCGGTGCGCCCGCCAGCCGGCCGGGACACCGGCAGCAGCAGCAGCGGTCGGGGACGGGGAGGCGGACGGCGAGGCGGACGGCGAGGCGGACGGCGAGGCGGACGGCGAGGCAGCGGGCGAGCTGGAGCGCGGAGCGCTGCTGGACGGTTCCGGACTGGCGGAGGTCGCTCGGCTGCTCGGGGGCGCGGACGCGGACGCGGACGCGGGCGAGAGCGTGGTCGGGGACGCGGCGGGGGCCGGTGCCGCGGGAGCGGGCGTCGAGGACGAGTCAGCCGGCTCCGCCGCGGAGCTGGACGCGGACACCCCTGGTGCCGCGCTCGGCCGCTCGCTCCCGGTCGAGCGCAGCAGCGCCCACCCGCCCCCGCCGAGCAGGAGCAGGGCGACGGCGCCGGCGGCGAGTGCCGCCCCGGGGCCGGTACAGCGC
>JALYNK010000157.1 GCA_030773235.1 Actinomycetota bacterium
GTCGCAGCCTCGCCGCGGGCGAGGACGGCGCCGAGCGGCAGCCCGCCGCCGACGCCCTTGGCGAGGGTGACGACGTCGGGGCGGACGCCGGGCGCGGTGACGCTGCTCGACAGCCACGCGCCGGCACGCCCGATGCCGCCCTGCACCTCGTCGACGTGCAGCAGCGCCCCGGCGCGGTCGCAGGCGGCGCGGGCGGCGGGCAGGAAGTCGGCCGGAGGGACCACGACACCGGCCTCGCCGAGCACCGGCTCCAGCACGACCGAGGCGGTGGCGTCGGTGACCGCGGCGTCGAGCGCCGCCCCGTCGCCGTACGGGACGAAGGCGACCGGGCCGGGCAGCGGCTCGAACGGTTCGCGCTTGGCGGGCTGCCCCGTGACCGACAGCGCGCCGAGCGTCCGGCCGTGGAAGGCGCCGGTGCAGGAGACGAAGCCGCCGCCCGGGCGCAGCCGGCGGGCGATCTTCAGCCCGGCCTCGTTGGCCTCCGCGCCGGAGTTCACGAACAGCGCCCGGTCCATCCCCGTCAGCGCGGTGAGCCGCTCGGCGAGCAGCACCGCCGGGCGGCTGACGGCGAGGTTGCTCACGTGCCCGAGCTGCCCGAGCTGGCGCTCGACGGCCTCCCGGACGGCGGGGTGGGCGTGGCCGAGCACGTTGACGGCGAGCCCGGCGAACAGGTCGACGTACTCGTGTCCGTCGACGTCCCACACGGTCGCGCCCTCGCCGCGGGCGAGCACGACGGGCGGGGTGCCGTAGTTGCCCATGAGCGCGCGGTCCCAGCGGGCCTGCCACTCCTGCGTCGCCGTACCGGTCATGACGGCACCACCATGGTCCCGACCCCCTCGTCGGTGA
The DNA here is from genome assembly GCA_030773235.1 of Actinomycetota bacterium. Taxonomy (GTDB): domain Bacteria; phylum Actinomycetota; class Actinomycetes; order Mycobacteriales; family SCTD01; genus JALYNK01. The sequence goes on from JALYNK010000157.1 coordinate 847, forward strand.
ACAGCTCCAGCAGCAGGCCGTGCGGCACCCGCCCGTCGAGGACGTGGGCGCGGGGCACTCCCCCGCGCACGGCCCGCAGGCACGCCTCCATCTTCGGGATCATCCCGCTGGCGAGGCTCGGCAGCAGCGCCTCGAGGCGGTCGGCGTCGAGCTCGCTGACCACCTCCGGCACCGTGCCGGGCGCCGGTGGCCACTCGGCGTACAGACCCTCGACGTCGGTGAGGACGACGAGCTTCTCGGCGCCGAGGGCGACGGCGAGCGCCGCGGCGGCGGTGTCGGCGTTGAGGTTGTACAGCTCGCCGTCGAGGCCCCGCGCGACCGTGGCGACCACCGGCACCTTGTCCTCGGCGAGCAGCGCGCGCACGACCTGCGGCTGCACGTCGACGACCTCGCCCACGAGCCCCACGTCGACCGGCTCGCCGTCGACGACCGCGGTCCGCCGCTCGGCGGTGAACAGCCGGGCGTCCTCGCCGGACAGCCCGACGGCGAACGGGCCGTGCTCGTTGACCAGCCCGACGACGTCGCGGTTGACCTGGCCGACGAGCACCATCCGCACGACCTGCACGGTCTCGGCGGTGGTGACGCGCAGGCCGCCGCGGAACTCGCTGGCGACGCCGAGCCGGTCGAGGTGCGCCGTGATCTGGGGCCCGCCGCCGTGGACGACGACGACGTCGACCCCGGCGTAGCGCAGGAAGGCGACGTCCTCGGCGAAGGCGCGCTGCAGAGCCGTGCTCGTCATGGCGTTGCCGCCGTACTTGACGACGACGATGCGGCCGGAGAAGCGCTCCAGCCAGGGCAGCGCCTCGACGAGCGCTGCGGCCTTGGCCAGCGCCGCGGTGACCCGGGGGCGGGCGGGAGCGGTCACGTCGAGTACGCGCTGTTCTCGTGCACGTACGCGGCGGTGAGGTCGCTCGTCCAGACGGTGGCGGCGGCGTTCCCGGCGTGCAGGTCGATCTGCAGGCGCACCTCGCGGCCGGACAGGTCGACCTGCTCCCGGGGCTCTCCGGGAGCGCTCCCCCGGCAGACCTGCACACCGTTGATGGCGACGTCGAGCCGGTCGGGCTCGAAGGCGGCGCGGGTGGTGCCGACGGCCGCGAGCGCCCGGCCCCAGTTCGGGTCCTCGCCGTGCAGCGCGCACTTGAGCAGGTTGCTGCGGCCGACCGCGCGGGCGACCTCGAGCGCGTCGTCCTCGCCGGCGGCGCCGACGACCTCGACGGCAATGTCCTTGCTGGCACCCTCGGCGTCGGCGACCATCTGCCGGGCCAGGTCGGCGCAGACCGCGGTCACGGCGGCCTGCAGCTCCGCCTCGTCGGCCCGTACGCCGCTCGCGCCGCTGGCCAGCAGCAGGACGGTGTCGTTGGTCGACATGCAGCCGTCGGTGTCGACGCGGTCGAAGCTCGCACGGGTGGCGGCCCGCAGCACGCGGTCCAGGACGTCCGGCTCGGCGTCGGCGTCGGTGGTGACGACGGCGAGCATCGTGGCGAGCGCGGGCGCGAGCATCGCGGCTCCTTTCGCCATGCCGCCGACGGTCCAGCCGGCACCCTCCCGGACGGCGGTCTTGGCGACCGTGTCGGTGGTGCGGATCGCCTCGGCCGCCGCGGGCCCGCCGTCGGCGGACAGCCGGTCGGCCGCCTGCTGCACGCCGGGGAGCAGGCGGTCCATCGGCAGCCGCTCGCCGATGAGGCCGGTGGAGCAGACCGCGACGCGCGCGGCACCGGTGCCGAGCGCGCCGGCGACCGCCTCTGCGGTGGCGTGGGTGTCGGCGAACCCGTCGGGGCCGGTGCAGGCGTTGGCGCCGCCGGAGTTGAGGACCACGGCCTGCACCCGGCGCCCGGCGAGCACCTGCCGGCTCCACACGACCGGCGCGGCCTGCACGCGGTTGCTCGTGAACACGCCGGCGGCTGCCTGCAGCGGCCCGTCGTTGACGACGAGCGCGATGTCCGGCGTGCCGCTCGCCTTGAGGCCGGCCGCGACGCCGGCGGCCCGGAAGCCGGCCGCGGCGGTGACGCTCACGGCGCCACGCCGCTCGCCGACAGCCCAGCGGTCTCGTCCAGGCCGAGCGCCAGGTTGGCGCACTGCAGCGCCTGGCCGGACGCGCCCTTGCCGAGGTTGTCGAGCGCGGCCACGACGACCGCCCGGCCGCTGTCGGCGTCGACGGCGACCTGCAGCTGGCAGGCGTTGGAGCCGGCGGTGGCGGCGGTGTGCGGCCACTGCCCGTCCGGGAGCACGTGGACGAACGGCTCGTCGGCGTACTGCGCCTGCAGCGCCGCTCGGAGCTCGTCGGCGCTCGCCCGGGTGCGTGCGGTGCAGGTGGCGAGGATGCCGCGCGGCAGAGGCGCGAGCGTCGGCGTGTACGTGAGGGTCACCGGCCGGCCCGCCAGCCGCTGCAGGCTCTGCCGCACCTCGGGGGTGTGCCGGTGGGAGGCCACCTTGTACGCGGACAGGTCGCTCATCACCTCGCTGCCGAGCAGGGCGGCGGTGGCCGTGCGGCCGGCGCCGCTCGTGCCGCTCGCGGTCTGGGTCACCAGGTCGGTGGGCTCGACGAGGCCGGCGGCGAGCAGCGGACCGAGCGACAGGGTCAGCGCGGTGGCGTTGCAACCCGGTCCGGCGATCCGGCGGGCGCCGCGCAGGTCGTCGCGGAACAGCTCCGGCAGCCCGTACGGCCACTGCCCGGCGTACGGGGTGTCGTAGAAGCGGGCCCAGTCCGGCTCGCTGCCGAGCCGGAAGTCGGCGCCCAGGTCGACCACGACGACGGAGTCGGGCAGCGCGGCGGCGATCGGCGCCGACGCGCCGTGCGGCAGGGCGAGGAACACGACGTCGGCCTCGGCGAGGCGCGCCGCCTCGGTGTCGTCGAACGTCCGGTCGGCGAGCTGCGGCAGCTGGGGGTGCAGCTCGGTCACCCGGCGGCCGGCGCTGCCGCCCGCGGCGAGCGGCCCGACGGACAGGTCGGGGTGCGCCAGGAGCAGGCGCAGCAGCTCACCGCCCGCGTACCCGCTCGCTCCGGCCACCGCCGCGGTCATCCCCATGCGGGGACCATACACGCCTCCGCATGGCTACTCGTACGGCACGAGCCGCAGGCGCCCCTCGTCGTCGGCGGCGGCGAGCGCCCGGGCGAGGTCGGTCCGGACGTGCAGGAAGCGGCCGGAGAGCGCGTCGAGCTCGCCGTCGGCGATGCGGGCCACGAGCTCCTGGACGGCATCCGGCGGCGACCACCCGTCCACGGGCGGTCGGTCGTACTCCGGGAAGCCGGCGAGGAACGCGGCGGGGAAGCCGAGCGTCATGTCCGTCCGCGCGCGCCCGGGGCTGACCGCGAAGGCGGTCACGCCCGTGCCACCGAGCTCGGCGGCGACCGACTCGACGAGCCGGTGGACCGCCGTCTTCGCGGTGCCGTACGCCGTGGCGTACGGGCTGGCGAGGTTGCCGAACCCGCTGCCGAGGGCGACCACCCGGCCGGCTGCGCGCTCGACCATGCCGGGCAGGGCGGCCCAGAGCGCCAGCTGCACGCCGCGGAGGTTGACCTCGACGTCGCGCCACCACTCGTCGGGGTCGGTCTCCCACAGCACCCCGCCGGTGGCGAAACGGCCGGCGTTGGCGACGAGCAGGTCGATCGGGCCGAGGTCGCCGGTCGTGCGCCGCACCGCCTCGACGACCGTCCGGTCCGTGGCGTCGCCGGGCAGGGCGAGCGCGGCGCCCGCGGCGACGGCGCTGTCGAGCGCCGCGGCGTCGCGGCCGGTCACCGCTACCCAGAAGCCGCGGCGGACGAGGTCGAGGGCGAGACCCCGCCCGAGCCCGCGGCCTCCGCCGGTGACGAGCGCGACCCGGCTCACGTGCCGCGCAGCACCGCGCCGCAGCGCCGGC
>JALYNK010000158.1 GCA_030773235.1 Actinomycetota bacterium
GACCAGCCCCGCGTCGCGCGCGATCCGGAACGCCTTGGCGAACTCCCCCGCCGCCTGCAGCTCCAGCCAGCCGGCGCCGGCGGCCGCCTGGTCCTCGACGATCTCCCGCACGACGCGGCTCACCTCTACGGGCCCCACGAGCACGTCGCGCGCGGCGTCGTAGAGCCGCTGGAAGCGCACCCAGCCGGGGCGCACCGTGACGTCGATCCGGGCGCCGCCCGGGTCGACGAGCCCGGCGGGCAGCGAGCGGCCCTGCTCGGCGGCGAGCTCGGCGAGCGTCGCTGGGCGCATCCCCCCGGTGAGGTGCAGGTGCAGGTGCGCCTTGGGGAGCCGCCGGAGGTCGCGCACGCGTCCAGCCTGCCGCAGAGCGTGATCGCCCAGCCGTGTCGCCGACCGGTCCTGTCGGTGCCCGCTGGCATCCTGGGAGCGCCCGAGCGAGAGGAGGAGGACGGTGACCGACCCCGCCCGCGTCGACCCGCCCTCCTCCGGCCCCGGCTCCCGGGACGCCGCGTCGTACGACGCCCGGAGCCTGCAGGTCCTCGAGGGTCTCGAGGCGGTGCGCAAGCGGCCGGGCATGTACATCGGCTCCACCGACAGCAAGGGCCTCACGCACCTCGCGTACGAGATCGTCGACAACGCCGTCGACGAGGCGCTGGCCGGCCACTGCCACCGGGTCGAGGTCGTGCTGCACGACGACGGCAGCGTCGAGGTCGGCGACGACGGCCGCGGCATCCCGGTCGACGTCGAGCCGCGCACCGGCCTGACCGGCGTCGAGCTCGTGCTGACGAAGCTGCACGCGGGCGGCAAGTTCGGCGGGTCGGGCTACAAGACCTCGGGCGGCCTGCACGGGGTCGGCGCCTCGGTCGTCAACGCGCTGTCGCAGCGCCTCGACGTCGTCGTCCGCCGCGGCGGCCGGGTGCACACCATGAGCTTCTGCCGCGGCGTGCCCGGTGTCTTCGCCGGCGACGGGCCGGGCGCGCCGTTCACGCCGCGGCCCGGGCTGTCGGTGGCGGGCAAGGCGCCGAAGGACAGCACCGGCACGACGGTGCGCTGGTGGCCCGACGCGGTGCTGTTCACCCAGGGCAGCGCGGTCGACGAGGACGCGCTGCGCGACCGGCTGCGCCAGACCGCCTTCCTCGTCCCCGGGCTGGCCCTGTCGCTGCGCGGCGGGGCGGGCGAGGAGGCTGCGTACCGGTTCGCGGGCGGCACCGTCGACCTCGTCGAGCACCTCGCCGCCGACGGCGCGGTCTGCGACCCGGTCCACCTCACCGGTGAGGGCACGTTCCGCGAGACGGTGCCGGTGCTCGACGAGGCCGGTCACCTGGCGACGCAGGAGGTGCAGCGCACCTGCGAGGTCGACGTCGCGCTGCGCTGGGGCGTCGGCTACGACACGACCGTCCAGTCGTTCTGCAACGTCGTGCGCACCGGGCACGGCGGCACCCACCAGAACGGCTTCGAGCGCGCGCTGCTGCGCACCCTCACCGACGCCGCGAGAGCGACGCGCCTGCTGCGCGTCAACGACGACCCGCTCGTCAAGGACGACGTCCTCGAGGGGCTCACCGCGGTCGTCGCGGTGCGGCTGCCCGAGCCCCAGTACCTCGGCCAGACCAAGGACGAGCTCGGCACGCCGGGCGTCGCGAAGATCGTCGCCGACGTCGTCGCCCGGGGTCTGCGCACGTCCTTCCTGGACGACCGGCGCCGCAAGGCGCAGGCCCGCACGGTGCTCGAGAAGGTCGTCGCCGCGAGCCGCACCCGGCTGGCGGCCAAAGCGTCCAAGGACGCGGCACGGCGCAAGACCGCGCTGGAGTCGTCCACCCTGCCGGCCAAGCTCGCCGACTGCCGCTCGACCGACGTGAGCCGCACCGAGCTGTGGCTCGTCGAGGGCGACAGCGCGCTCGGCACCGGCAGGCTCGCCCGCAACAGCGAGTTCCAGGCGCTGCTGCCGCTGCGCGGCAAGATCCTCAACGTTCAGAAGGCCGGCGTCTCGGAGATGCTCGCCAACGCCGAGTGCGCGGCGATCATCCAGGTGATCGGGGCGGGCACCGGGCGCACGTTCGACCTCGACCAGATGCGCTACGGCAAGGTCGTTCTCACCACCGACGCCGACGTCGACGGCGCGCACATCCGCTGCCTGCTCATCACGCTGTTCGCCCGCTACATGCGGCCGGTCATCGAGGCCGGCCGGCTGTACGCCGCCGTACCGCCGCTGCACCGGATCGAGGTGGTCGGGGCGAAGGCGCCGGTCTACACGTACAGCGAGAAGCAGATGCAGGCCGAGCTCAGAAAGATCGCCGCGCGCGGCGGCCGGGTGAAGGGCCAGATCCAGCGCTACAAGGGGCTCGGCGAGATGGACCCCGACCAGCTGGCCGAGACGACGATGCACCCGGCCAGCCGGACCCTGCGCCGCATCAACGCGGGTGACGTCGAGGCCGCCGAGCGGGCGCTGGAGCTGCTCATGGGCAACGAGGTGGGGCCGCGCCGCGACTTCATCGTCAACAGCGCCGCCCGCGTCGACAAGGAGCTGCTCGACACGTGAGGACCGGCTGATGGCGCGGCGTCGTCCGGCGGGGAGCGCGACGATCCCGCCGTTCGAGGGCGAGGGCACGATCCTCGAGACGACCGTCGTCGACGAGATCGAGTCGAGCTACCTCGACTACTCGTACTCCGTCATCTACAGCCGCGCTCTGCCCGACGCGCGCGACGGGCTCAAGCCGGTGCACCGCCGGATCCTCTACGCGATGTCCGACGCCGGCCTGCGCCCCGACCGGCCGTACGTGAAGAGCGCCCGGGTCGTCGGCGACGTCATGGGGCGCTACCACCCGCACGGCGACGCCGCGATCTACGACGCGATGGTGCGCCTCGCGCAGCCGTTCGCGCTGCGGGTGCCGCTCATCGACGGGCACGGCAACTGGGGCAGCCCCGACGCCGGCCCCGCCGCCAGCCGCTACACCGAGTGCCGGCTGACCGCCGCCGCGCTGCTGCTCACCGACGACCTCGGCGAGGAGACCGTCGACCTCGAGGACAACTACGACGGCAGCCTCACGCAGCCGTCGGTGCTGCCCGCGGCGTTCCCCAACCTGCTGGTCAACGGCGCGAGCGGGATCGCGGTCGGCATGGCCACCAACATGGCGCCGCACAACCTCGTCGAGGTGGTCGACGCCGCCCGGCACCTGCTCGCGCACCCCGACGCCGGGCTCGACGACCTCATGCGCTTCGTGCCCGGTCCCGACCTGCCGACCGGCGGCCAGCTGCTCGGCATGACCGAGGTGCGCGCCGCGTACGAGACCGGGCGCGGGGTGGTGCGCATGCGCGCCACGGCCGAGATCGGGGCACTCCCGCGCGGCAGGTCGTCGATCACCGTGACCGAGCTGCCGTACGGCGTCGGGACCGAGCGGGTCATCGCCAAGGTCAAGGAGCTCGTGCAGGCGAAGAAGCTGACGGGGATCGCCGACCTGAAGGACCTCACCGACCGGGCGCACGGCACGCAGCTGCTCATCGAGGTGAAGGCGGGTTTCTCCCCGCAGGCGGTGCTCGGTGAGCTGTACCGGCTCACGCCGCTCGAGGAGTCGTTCGGCATCAACAACGTCGCGCTCGTCGACGGGCAGCCGCGCACGCTCGGGCTGAAGGACCTCCTCCAGGTCTTCCTCGACCACCGGGTCGACGTGGTCACGCGGCGCTCCCGCTTCCGGCTGCGCAAGGCGCAGGAGCGCGCCCACCTCGTCGAGGGGCTGCTCCTCGCGCTGGACGCCATCGACGAGGTGGTTCGGATCATCCGCGGTTCGCAGGACGCCGCCGAGGCGCGGGTGCAGCTCGTCGCCCGGATCGGGCTCACCGACGTGCAGGCCGGCCACGTGCTCGACATGCAGCTGCGTCGGCTCGTCGCGCTGGAGGTCGCCAAGCTGCAGGCCGAGCTCGCCGAGCTGCGCGCCACGATCGCCGAGCTCGAGCTGGTCCTCGCCGAGCCCGCCCGACTGCGGGCGGTGATCGACGGCGAGCTCGCCGAGATCGCCCGCGAGCACGGCAGCCCGCGCCGGACCGTGCTCGTCGGCGGCGACCTCAAGGCGCTGGTCACTCCGCGCGCCGCGTCGCTGGAAGTGCCGGACGACCCGGTCGACGTGCTGCTGTCGTCCGCCGGGCTGCTGGCGCGCACGCCCGTCGTACCGCTCGGGGAGGGGCGGGCGACCGGCAAGCGGTCGCGGCACGACGTGGTGGTGAGCGTCGTGCGCGCCACCGCCCGGGGGACCGTCGGTCTGGTCACCAGCCGCGGCCGGGTGCTGCGGGTCGGTGCGCTCGACCTGCCCTCGGTGCCCGGCGTGACGACCGGAGCGCTGTCGCTGCGCGGCGGAGCGCCTGCGAGCGAGTTCGTCGCGCTGGAGCGCGGCGAGCAGGTGCTCGCGCTGACGGGCCTGGCGCCGGACGGGCCCGGGCTGGTGCTCGCCACCCGCGACGGCACGGTGAAGCGGGTGGCGCCCGACTGGCCGGCGAAGCTCGACGCGGTCGAGGTGGTCGCGCTGCGCGCGGGCGACGAGGTGGTCGGCGCGGCCGAGCTCGTCGACGGCGACGAGGAGCTCGTGCTGTTCACCAGCACGGCCGACCTGCTGCGCTTCCCGGTGTCGGCCCTGCGGCCGCAGGGCCGGGCGGCGGGCGGCGTCGCCGGGGTCAAGC
>JALYNK010000159.1 GCA_030773235.1 Actinomycetota bacterium
TTCAACCAGATCAAGCGCTGGCGCGGCCTGGCCACCCGCTACGACGTACACGTCCTGACCTACCGCGGCGGGCTCGTTCTCGCAGCGATCCTGCTCTGGCTACGCAGTTGAGAGACGCGGCCTAGGGCTGGCTGCCGTGCTGCTGGATCGAGCCGCCCTGCGGGTCGTCGGTCGGGCCGAGCGCGGCGGCCTGCTCGAGCTCGTCGCCCTCCTCCGTCCCGGCGCCGGGCGGCCGGTCCGACAGGCGCATCTGCTCGCGCGCGGCCGTCTCGCCGTCGGCGCCGGTCGTCGTGCCCTGGCCCGGAGCGCTGTCCATCGCGTCCACCATGTCCGCGCCGCGGACCCCGCTGGCCGGCTCGGGGACGTGCTGTGCCGTCGGGCTCGCGCCCTCCTGGGTCGTGGTGCTGTCGCCGGGCGAGTAGCCGTCGGTCGAGGTGGGGTTGCTCATGCCGCTCCCCCTACCCGGTCGGCCCGCGGGAGCACCGGCAGCCGACGGGGCGGTAGCCCGGCCCCGAGCGGGTACGCGAGGCGCCATGACCGAACCCCAGGGCACCGACATCAGCGCCGCCGACCTCGACGTGACCGCCAACGACGAGGTCAGCGAGACGGGCGACCCCGACGCCTACGACGAGGACGCGACCCTCGGCGGGGTCGGCGGCGCGGAAACGACGTCCGGCGGCGCGGGCTGAGCCTCGGAGGATCTGCGCTCAGTCGACGCTGACCGGTTCCCGGCGGTCTTCGTCGGACTCCGCGTCCTCCAGCGGAGCGCTGCGCGCGAACTGCGTGCGGTAGAGCTCGGCGTACAGGCCGCCGGACGCCAGCAGCTGGTCGTGCTGGCCCCGCTCGACGATGCGGCCCTCGTCGAGGACGAGGATCTGGTCGGCCTCGCGCACGGTCGACAGCCGGTGCGCGATGACGAGGGACGTGCGGCCGGACAGCGCGGTGCGCAGCGCGCGCTGCACGGCCGCCTCGGACTCCGAGTCCAGGTGTGCGGTCGCCTCGTCGAGCACGACGACTCCGGGCGCCTTGAGCAGCAGCCGGGCCAGCGCGATCCGCTGCTTCTCGCCGCCCGACAGCCGGTAGCCGCGGTCCCCGACGACGGTGTCCAGCCCGTCGGGCAGGCTGCGCACCAGGCCGCCGATCTGCGCAGCGTCCACCGCGGCGAGCAGCTGCTCGTCGGAGGCGTCCGGCGCGGCGTACAGCAGGTTCGCGCGGATCGTGTCGTGGAACAGGTGCGCATCCTGCGTGACGACGCCGACCGCGTCGCGCAGCGACTGCAGGGTGGCGTCGCGGACATCGACCCCGCCGAGGCGCACCGCGCCGCTGCGCACGTCGTACATGCGGGTGACGAGCGCGCTCAGGGTGCTCTTGCCGGCCCCTGACGGGCCGACGAGCGCGATCATCGCGCCGGGCTCGGCGCGGAACGACACACCGTGCAGCACCTCCGCCGGCGTGCTGCGGTCGAGCACGGCGACGGACTCGAGCGAGGCGAGCGACACCTCGTGCGCCGCCGGGTAGCCGAAGCGCACGTCGTCGAACTCGAGCGACAGCGCGCCGGACGGCAGCTCGCGAGCGCCCCGGCGCTCGGCGACCATCGGCGGCAGGTCGAGCACCTCGAAGACCCGCTCGAAGCTGACCAGCGCGGTCATGACGTCGACCCGGACGTTGGACAGCGCGGTGAGCGGGCCGTACAGCCTCGTCAGGTACGCCGACAGCGCCACGACCGTGCCGACCTGCAGCTCCCCGCGGGCGGCGAGCGTGCCGCCTACGCCGTAGACGAGGGCGGTGGCGAGCGCCGCGACCGTGGTGAGCGCGACGAAGAACACCCGCCCGTACATCGCGGTGGTCACGCCGATGTCGCGCACCCGGCCCGCACGGTCGCGGAACGCCTGCTCCTCGCGCTCCGGTCGCCCGAACAGCTTGACGAGCAGCGCCCCGGCGACGTTGAACCGCTCGGTCATCGTCGTGTTCATCTCGGCGTTGAGCGCGTACGACTCGCGGGTGAGCGCCTGCAGCCGCGCGCCGACCAGCCGGGCGGGGATGACGAACAGGGGCAGCAGCACCAGCGACAGCAGCGTGATCTGCCAGGACAGCACGAGCATCGCGATCAGGGTCAGGACCACCCCGATCGCGTTGGACACGACGTTGGACAGCGTGCCGGTGAACGCCTGCTGCGCGCCCAGCACGTCGTTGTTGAGCCGGGTGATGAGCGCGCCGGTCTGGGTGCGGGTGAAGAAGGCGATCGGCATGCGCTGCACGTGGGCGTACACCTGCGAGCGCAGGTCGTAGATCAGCCCCTCGCCGATGCGGGCGGAGAACCAGCGGTTGACGAGCGAGAGCACCCCGTCGAACAGCGCCAGCCCGGCGACGAGCCCGGCGAGCGCGACCACGAGACCGGGGCGGCCGGTCGCCGGCGGGGCCGTCCCGATGCCGTCGTCGATGATCTTCTTGAAGATGAGCGGCTGAGCCACGCCCACGACCGCCGCGACGACGATGACGAACAGGAACGCCATCAGCTGGCGGGAGTACGGCGCGGCGAAGCGCAGGATGCGGCGCCACGTGCCGGGCGCCAGCTTGGCGGCCTTGACGTCCGGATCACGGCGGAACGACCGCATCATCGACATCTGAGCGACGTCCACCGGGCTCCTCTCTGGCAGGAGGACGCCCGGGAGGAGCTAGGCGGGATCGCCTGTCAGCGCCCGCCGGTGGTCGTACGTCCGGCTGGTGCCCTCGTACTGCCGAGCAACCTCGGCGCCGCGGCGGTGCTTCCCGCCGGGACTCGGGGACCCCGTCAGGTCGCCTTCTTGCGGGTCGCGCCGCCGCGGCCGCGCAGCGTCGCGCCGGACTCGGTGAGGATCCGGTGCACGAACCCGTACGACCGGCCCGACGCCTCGGCGAGCAGTCGGATGCTCTGCCCGGACTCGTACTTCTTGCGGAGCTCCGACGCCAGCTTGTCGCGGTCGCCGCCGGTCACCCGGCTGCCCTTCTTCAGGTCTGCCACGTCGCACCCTCTCGCTGTGTCCGGGGACCGTGCTCCCCGCATGATCGCGTGGTACCTCGTGGACGGCCAGCCCAACCGTGGTGCGGCGGTCGGCACGGATCATCCGGAGCGGGGAGGGCCGCCCGCTCCGGTCAGTCGCAGCCGCAGACCCCCGAGGCGGAGCGCAGCTGGAAGCAGGAGGGGCAGGTGGCCGAGCGCAGCGCCGCGGCCTCCTGCGCGGCCTCCGCCTCGCGGGTCGCCGCGCGAGTGGCGGCGGCCTTCTCGGACCGCTGCCGGCTGCGCTCCTCCGCCGACTCGCGCTCGGCGCGGGCCTGCGCGGTGCGCGCGAAGACGTCGGCGTTCTCGGCCTCGAAGACGCGGGCGCGCACGGTGTCGGGGACGAACTGGATCGTCTGCCGGCACAGCGCCACGGCCACGTCCACCGGGCACTCGAGCGCGACCGCCTCCACCGCGTCCCCGTGCACGAGGTCCGGGTCGGCGGCGACCATCGCCTCCACCCGGCGTGCGGCGTCGTCGACGGCGGCCTGCAGCTCGGCGTCCTGCTCCGCCACGGCGGTCTGCTCCACGTGCGCTCCTGTTCCTCATGGTTGCGTGTTCCTCGTGCTCGGGTCGCCAGTGTCGCCGAGGAGGAGGACGACGGCAGGGCGATCAGGACAGACTGCCCCACGTCACGGGCACGAGGGCCGGAGGCACCTGGCGCTCGCGGGACCACCGTCCCTGCTACGGGCTGAGCGCGACGTCCGTGGTCCAGGCCGGCGTGCAGATCTCGCAGGGAGGAACTGGTTCGGGACGGTGCACGCCGTGTCGGGCGTCGGGTGCCTGGCCCGGGCACGGCGGATCCCGGGCGGGGAGGTGGTCAGCGACCTGCCGGCGCTCCGGGTCGTCAGGCCCGAGCCCGCCGTGCTGCCCCGGGAGCAGGTGCGGGAGGTCCGCGCCGAGAGCACCCGCTGGGGCACCCGGCCGGTCGTCGAGGCGCGGGACGCGTCTCTGGTCGCGCTCCCCGAGCGGCTCGACGTCGCCACCGTCCGCCAGTGGCAGCACGAGGCCTTCATGGCGCGGGAGTACCCGAAGCAGGGGTGATCTGCAGCAGCGCCCGTACGGCGGCGCGGTCGACCTTGCCGTGCCGGTTACGGGGCAGTTCCTCGACCACCCGCAGCGGGCGGGGCACGGCGTGCACGCCGAGCGCGTCCCGCACCGCGCGCTGCAGCGCCGGCACGTCGACATCGGCGCCCGGGAGCGCGACGACGGCCGCCGCGACGTCCTCGCCTGCGACCGCGACGGCAGCCCCACGACGGCCGCGTCGCTGAGCCGGCCGGCGGCGAGCAGCACCCGCTCGACCTCCGCCGCGTGCACGTTGCGGCCGCCGCGCAGGACCAGGTCGTCGGCGCGACCGGTGACGGTCAGGTAGCCCTCGTCGTCGAGACGGCCCAGGTCGCCGGTGCGCAGCCACCCGTCGCGGGTGAGGGGGCTCGGCGCGTCGCCCCAGTAGCCGGGCGTGGTCGTGGGCGACCGCACCTCGATCCCCCCACCGCGCCCCGCGCCACCTCCGCGCCGTCCGGCCCGACGACCCGCAGCTCGACGTACGGCGCGGGCCGGCCGACGCTGCCCGGCCGCCGCAGCGCCTCCACGTCGGTCAGGACGGTGACCGGGGCGCACGTCTCCGA
>JALYNK010000160.1 GCA_030773235.1 Actinomycetota bacterium
GGCGGAGGAGCAGCGGCGGGAGGTCGCCGACCGGCTGGCGGAGGCCGACCGGGCGGTCGCCGCCGCGCGCTCTGCCGCGCGCGAGGGGCGGCAGACGGACGAGCTGCGGCTGCGCGTCCTGCTCGACGCCCTGCTCGGCGCGGCCGGCGGGCTGCGCCGGGAACTGGCCCTGCCCCCGCTCGCGGGCCGGCCGGCCGACGCGGTCGTCCCGCGGTACGCACCAGGTGCTCCACCGGCTCCACCGCCCCGCGGTCGCGAGCCCGACGACCCCGCGCTCCTCGACGCTCTGCTCGGCGCGCCGCTCGTGCACCTGCTGGTCGACGGCTACAACGTCACCAAGGCCGGGTTCGGCGAGCTCAGCCTCGAGGCCCAGCGCACCCGCCTGCTGAGCGGACTCGGCGCCCTCGCCGCCCGTACCCGGGCGGAGGTCACCGTCGTCTTCGACGGCGGCGAGCGGGTGACCCCGATCGCGGCGCCCGCGCCGAGGGGCGTCCGGCTCCTCTTCAGCCGGGACGGGGAGACGGCGGACGACGTGCTCCGGCACCTCGTGCGCTTCGAACCCGCCGGACGTCCGCTGGTCGTGGTGTCCAGCGACCGCGAGGTGGCCGACGACGTCCGGGACGCAGGAGCGCACGCCGTGCCGTCGGCCGCGCTGCTGCGCCTGCTGGCCCGGGGCTGAGTACGGCCGACCGGTGCGCGTCCGCCCCGGTCCCGGAGCGCACGCGGCGGTCCGACCGCCGGGCCGGTTCTGTCGGAGGGGCTGCCTAGCGTCCGCGGCCTCGGGGTCAGGGTGTCCGAGCGGACCGGAGGAGGCAGCTGTGCTGATCGACTGCGACGGGTGCGCCGTGCGCGACGTGGCGTGCCGGGACTGCGTCGTCACCGTCCTGCTGGGCACGTCCGACGCGGGCGTGGAGGTGGACGACGGGGAGCGGCGAGCGCTCGAGGTGCTCGCCGACAGCGGCCTCGTGCCGCGGCTGCGCCTCGTCCCGGTCGGGCCGCCGGGCACCCGCCGTGCCGCGTCCTGACGGCTGGGACGCTCGGCGGACCTCTCGACGCGCAACGTGGCCGGACGCTCACGCAACGGTGGGCAGCCCCTACGATCGGCGGCGTGCGCGAGCCCGCTCCGCTCTGGAGCGCCCGGCTGGTGGCCGCGGGTCTCGCGGTCGTCCTGAGCGCTGCGACGGCGGTGGCGGTCGACCGCCAGGGCGAGACGCACGACCGGGCGTCGCGCTCGGGGTCGGCTGGAGTCCCGACCGCCGGCGCGGCTGCTGCGCCGACGCCCTTTGCCGAGTCGGCCCGGGCGCAGGCGGCGCGCGTCGACGCCGACCCGGCGTCCCCGGGCGAACAGGAGCGCACCGGCCGCGCGTCGGAGCCTCGTGCTGCAGGGGCCGACCCGGCGCCGACCGCTGCACGACCGCCCCGCCCGTCCTCACCCGGAGCGTCCTCGTCCCGGCCGACGACCTCGATCGTCGAGCGGCCGGACGCGGCCGAGCGGCGCGAGGCGGCCGAGGCCCTGCTCGCGGTCCGCGGCCGGGCCGTGCTCGACCGCGACCGTGCGGCGTTCCTCGCCACGGTCGACCCGCGCTCGACCCGGTTCCGCGCGCGGCAGGCCGCGCTGTTCGACGCGCTGGCCCAGGTGCCGCTGACCTCCTGGTCGTACGCCCTGCACCCGGAGGACGCTCAGCGGGCCGATCCGCGGCTGGACCGGCGACGCGGCACCTGGTGGGCGCCGCGCGTGACGGTGCGCCACGCGCTGCGCGACGTGGACCGCGAGCCGGCGGAGTCCACCCAGCACCTGACCTTCACCCAGCGCGGAGGCCGCTGGTACGTCGCCGCCGACGACGACTTCACCCACCGGGGCGACCGCACGCAGCGGCAGCTCTGGGACGGCGGCCCGGTCGTCGCGGTGCACGGCAAGTCCTCGACCGTGCTGGGGCACCCGGGGTCCCTGCCGGAGATGCGCCGCATCGCCCGCGACGTGGACGCCGCCGTGCCGAAGGTCGCCGCATGGTGGGGGTCCTGGCGAGGGCGCGTGGCAGTGCTCGTCCCGCAGGACCAGGCGGAGCTCGCCGGGCTGGTGGAGACGCGGGGCGGGCTCGGACCCATCGCCGCGCTCGCGGTCGCCGGGCCGGTCCGCGACGGGCGGGCGCGCGGCGGCGACCGTGTGCTCGTCAACCCCCGCAACCTCGCCCGGCTCAGTCCCGTCGGGCGGCGGGTCGTGCTCACGCACGAGGTGACGCACGTCGCGACCCGAGCCGCGACGGGTCCGCTGGTGCCCGCCTGGCTGGCCGAGGGGGTGGCCGACCACGTCGGTTACGCCGGGACGGGCGTGTCGACGGAGCTCGCCGCCGCCGAGCTGCGCGCCGACGTCCGAGCGGGGCGAGTGCCGAGCCGGCTGCCGCGCGACGAGGACTTCGACGGCGACAACCCCCGACTGCCGCAGGCGTACGAGCAGGCCTGGCTGGCGGTGGAGGAGCTCGTCGACACCTACGGCGAGCGGCGGGTCCGCGCCTTCTACCGGGCGCTGGGCTCGCGCCAGCGCGGCGAGCCGGCGGCCGCGCTGGACGCCGCGCTGCACGCGGAGCTCGGTACGAGCACGCGGGCGTTCACCGCGACGTGGCGGGCGTCCGTCCGCCGCCAGCTGGGGTGACGCGCGCCCGACCGCCGCTGCTGACCGCCGCCGCGCTGCTCGCCGGGCTGGTCGCGGGCGCGGTCCTGCTGCTGCCCGCGGACCCCGTGCCCGACGGGGCGGCGGTGGAGGTGCTGCGGTACTTCGCGCCGGAGCAGCTCGCCCGGGAGGAGGACTTCCACCGCGCCGTCCGGCCGCCGACCTTCGCGGCGCTGGGCCTCGGGCTCGCGGTCGCGCTCGTGCTGGGGCTCACCCCTCTCGGCGGCCGCCTGGTCGCGGCCGTCGCCCGGCCGCTCCGCGGGAGCTGGGTCGCGCAGGTGCTGCTCGGCACCCTCGCGCTCACCACGGTCGGCCGGCTCGTCGCGCTGCCCCTCGACGTGCGGCGCGAGCAGGTCCTGCGGGCGTACGGGCTGTCGACGCAGACCTGGGGGAGCTGGGCCGTCGACGCGGTCAAGGGGCTCGCCGTGTCCAGCGCGATCGCCGGCCTCGCGCTGCTCGTCACTGTCGGGCTCGCCCGACGCCTGCCCGTCACGTGGTGGCGGTGGGGCGCTGCGGGGCTGGCGGGCCTCGTGCTCGCCGGCTCGTTCGCGTACCCGCTCGTCGTGGAGCCGGTCTTCAACACCTTCCGCCCGCTGCCGGCGGGAGCTCTGCGCACCGACCTGCTCGCGCTGGCGGAGCGCGACGGCGTCCCGGTCCGCGACGTGCTCGTCGCCGACGCGTCCCGGCGGACGACGGCGGTCAACGCCTACGTCAGCGGCTTCGGCTCGACCCGTCGGCTGGTCGTCTACGACACGCTCGTGCGCAGCGCACCTCCCGCGGAGGTGCGACTCGTCGTGGCGCACGAGCTCGGGCACGCCGAGCGGTCCGACGTCCTCGTCGGGACCGCCCTCGGTGCGGTCGGCGCCGGCGCCGGGGTGTGCCTGCTCGCGGCGCTGCTCGGTTGGCGCCCGCTGCTGGCCCGCGCCGGCGCGGAGGGCCCGGGCGATCCGCGGGTCGTCGCGCTGGTCCTCGCACTGGTCGCGGTCGGCACGCTCGTCACGGCTCCGGCGGTCAACCTGGCCAGCCGGCGCGTCGAGGCTCGCGCCGACCTGCACAGCCTGCAGCTGACCGGCGACCCCGCGACCTTCGTCGCCGTGCAGCGGCGGCTGGCGGTCACCAACCTCGCCGACCTGCGCCCGTCGCCGGTGCTGGTGGCGCTGTTCGCCACGCACCCGACGGTGCCGGAGCGGCTCGCCCTCGCCGAGGCGTACGCCGAGGAGCGGCGGTGAGGACGCTCGTCGTCACCAACGACTTCCCGCCCCGCCCCGGCGGCATCCAGGCGTACGTGGAGGCGCTCGCCCGTCGGCAGCCGGACGGCGAGATCGTCGTCTACGCGCCGGCGTGGAAGGGCGCCGCCGCGTACGACCGAGCGCTCCCGTTCCCGGTCGTGCGGCACCCGGGCACGCTGATGCTGCCGGTGCCGGACGTCCTGCGCCGCGCCCGCGCGGTGGCGGCGGCCGAGCAGTGCGACCGGGTGTGGTTCGGGGCCGCCGCGCCGCTGGGGCTGCTGGCCCGGCCGCTCGGGCTCGACCGCGCCGTGGCGTCGACCCACGGGCACGAGGTCGGGTGGGCGCTGCTGCCCGGTGCCCGGCAGGTGCTGCGCCGCATCGGCCGGGACGTCGACGTCGTGACGTACCTGGGCGCGTACACCCGCGCGCGGCTGGCGCCCGCGCTCGGCCCCGACGCCGCGCTGGTGCAGCTGGCGAGCGGCGTCGATCCGGAGGCCTTCCGGCCCGGCGCGGGCGGGGATCAGGTGCGGCGCCGGCACGGACTCGCGGACCGGCCCGTCGTCGTCTGCGTGAGCCGGCTGGTGCCGCGCAAGGGCCAGGACGTGCTCGTGCGCGGCCTGCGGCAGGTGCAGGCGCGCGTGCCCGGAGCGGCGCTGCTGCTCGTCGGGGGTGGGCCGGACGCGCCGCGGCTGCGGCGGCTCGCGGCCGAGGAGGGCGTCGCCGACGACGTGGTCCTCACCGGATCGGTGCCGTGGGACGA
>JALYNK010000161.1 GCA_030773235.1 Actinomycetota bacterium
CGCGAGTCGATGGTGCAGCGGCTGCGTCAGATGGGCGGTCGCGACGTCGTCGAGGCCGCGACCATCGGCGAGGCCCGGGCCCGCGCGAACGCCTCCGGGCCGCGCGACCTGTGCGTCCTCGACCTCGGCCTGCCGGACGGCTCGGGCCTGGAGCTGCTCGCCGACCTGCGCAGTGCCGGCTGGGGCCGGCTGGTCGTCCTGTCCGCCGCCGACGACCCGCACTCCGTGCGCGCGGCCTTCGTCGCCGGCGCGCAGGGGTACCTGCTCAAGACCGCCTCGCCCGTGGTCGTCGCCGACGGCGTGCGCCGGGTGCTCGGCGGCGGCGTCTACGCCGACCCGTCGGTCGCCTCGCTGCTCGCGACCGGCCTGCGCACCACCCCGGCCGACTCAGCGGTCAACGAGCTGTCCGGCCGCGAGATCGAGGTGCTGCGCCTCGTCGCCGACGGGCACAGCAACAAGGAGATCGGCGAGGAGCTGGGGCTCTCGGCGCTCACCGTGAAGAGCCACCTGGCCCGCATCGCCCGCAAGCTCGGCACCGGCGACCGCGCCGAGATGGTGGCCCTCGCCATGCGGGCCGGCGCCATCCGCTGAACGCGGCGTCGCTGCAGTGCAGAGCGCTGCACCGCGTTCTGCTGCACGTCGGTCCGACAGTTCTTGTCGGTTGCGCCCAACCGCCGTGCCTCTCCCGGAGGATGCGTCTGCGGCCTGTTCTGTCGGACCTTGCAATGGTGTCCGAGCATGCAGCAGCCCGCTTTTCCGGACGAGTCCGTCGCTGACGGGCTGCGCGTTCTCGAGGCGCTGGCCGAGCAGGAAGCCGTCGCGTTCGCGGTCCGCCCCCGGCAGCTGGCTCGACTGGTGCGGCTGTCGGAGCGGGCGTACGGCAGCGACGGTGTGGAGTCGTTCCTGGTCCTGGACGTGGCCGGGACGTTGCGGGTCGGGCAGGGCGCAGCGACCAACCGGCTGACCGAGGGCGTCCGGCTGGTCGAGACGCTGCCCCGCACGCTCGCCAGCGTTGTCGGACGGGTCGCTGCTGGTGCCGCAGGCGCAGGTCGTGCTGCGCGAGACCGCGCACTGCAGCCCGCGGGTCGCCACGGAGGTCGAGCTGCGGGTGCTCCGCGGGGATCCGGAGGCGCTGCGGGACTGGGCCGCCGGGCGGCTGCGTGCCCGCGTCGCGGCGGAGGTGCCCACCGTCGAGGCGGAGCTCGAGCCGCAGGTCACCGAGCAGCGGCTGCGCGACGCCCGCGACGAGCGCCGGGTCAGCGTGCGGCCGGAGCCGGACGGCATGGGCAGTCCGTGGGCGCTGCTGCCCGCCGAGCAGCTGCGGACCTTCGCGCTCGGGCTCGACGAACTCGCCCGCCGGCAGGAGCGCAGCAGCGGCAGTGCGCGACGGCGTGCCCGACGACCCCCACCGTGCTGACCGCCGTGGAGGCGGCGCAGCGTGCGGCCGGGCCTGACGCTGGGCCGCGGCGCACCCGGGATCCGCTGCCGCGGCCGCTGCCGCCGACGGCCGCGGGCCACTCACCAGGCACCACCAGGTCGGTGCGGGCCGCCGCGCGCGGCGGTACGGGCCGCCCGCTCACCTACGATCAAGGGGTGACCACGACGCTGCCGGCGGCAGCCGGCGGCGGCGACCCCGATCGCGGCAGCGGTCCGCTGCGCGAGCCGCACGCCGGACCGGGCGGAGCGGCCGCGGTGTCGGCAGAGACGTCCCCGCGGGCGTCGGCCGCGCCCTCCGGCACCGAGGTGGGCGACGCCGCCGGTGCGGCTGCGGACCTGCCGGACGGCATCACGCCGCTGCTCGTGCCCCGAGAGGGCGTGCCAGCCGTCGTCGACACCGCCGAGGCGCTGGCCGACGTCGTCGCGCGCTTCGCCGCCGGCACCGGCCCGGTCGCGGTCGACGCCGAGCGCGCCTCCGGCTACCGCTACAGCCAGCGGGCGTACCTCGTGCAGCTGCGCCGCCGGGGCGCCGGCACGGCGCTGATCGACCCCGTCGCCTGCCCCGACCTGTCAGAGCTGTCCGGCGCGCTGCAGGACGCCGAGTGGGTCCTGCACGCCGCCGGCCAGGACCTGCCGTGCCTCGCGGAGGTCGGCATGGTCCCGCCCCGGCTGTTCGACACCGAGCTCGGTGGAAGGCTGGCCGGGCTCGAGCGCGTCGGCCTCGGCGCCATGGTCGAGAACCTCCTCGGGCTGCGCCTGGAGAAGGGGCACTCCGCCGCCGACTGGTCCACGCGCCCGCTGCCCGACGCGTGGCTCGTGTACGCCGCGCTCGACGTCGAGGTGCTCCTCGAGCTGCGCGACGCCGTCGAGGGCGAGCTGGACCGTCAGGGCAAGCTCGGCTGGGCCCGCCAGGAGTTCGACGCGGTACGGCTGGCGCCCGCCGCCCCGCCCCGCGCCGAACCGTGGCGGCGCACCTCCGGCGTGCACCGGCTGCGCAACCGGCGCCAGCTCGCGGGCGTCCGCGCGCTGTGGGAGGTCCGCGACGCGATCGCCCGTCGGCGCGACCTCGCTCCCGGCCGCGTCCTGCCCGACGCGGCGATCGTCAACGCCGTCTCCACCGCGCCGCGCACGGCGGCGGATCTGCTCGCCCTGCCGGTGTTCGGCGGCCGCGCGACCCGGCGGCACGTCGACACGTGGCTGTCGGCGCTGCGGAGCGCCGCGGCGCTGCCCGAGTCGGAGCTGCCGCAGTCGCTGCCGGCCGGTGCCAGCCCGCCGCCGCCGCACCGCTGGGCCGAGCGCGACCCCGAGGCGGCCCGCCGCCTCACCCGCCTGCGCGCGGTCGTCACTGGTATCGCCGAGCGCCTGCAGATGCCGCCGGAGAACCTCGTCCCACCGGATGCCGTACGGCGCCTGGCCTGGGCGCCGCCCGCCGACGACGCGGACGCGGCCGCCGTCGCCGACGCCCTGCGCGACAGCGGCGCGCGCACCTGGCAGGTCGAGCACCTGGCGGCCTCCCTCGCCGCCGCGCTGCCCGACCCGGCCCCGACGGCCGATGCGCCTCCGCCCGCCGAGCAGGCCCCGACCCCCGACGCTGCGTCCGGGCAGTCGACGGCAGGCGCACACGACCCTGCCTCCGGCACGGGCACCGCCGACCGTCCCGCGTGAGGCCCGGGCGCCTCGCCGGTCCTCGCATCCGGCTCCTCCCGGCCCCGCAGGAGCTCGGGGCCGCTGTCCTGTCCGGCGACGAGGCCCAGGTCGACGCTCTCCTGCACGGCCTCGGCTTGCTGCGCGCCCCGGACTGGCCCGCTGACCACACCGCGCTGGCCCTGCAGGCAGCCGCCCAGGGGCCCGCGCCGACCTGGCTTGTGGCGCACGGGGGCCGCGTGGTCGGCGAGTGCGGCGTGACGGCGCCGCCGGACGCGGACGGCGCCGCGCTCATCGCGTACGGCCTCGCCCCGTCAGCGCGCAGCACCGGGCTCGGCACCGAGGCGGTCGCCGTGCTCACCACCTGGCTCGAGGCCCAGCCCGGGGTGCGGCTCGTCGCGGCCGAGGTGCTGCCAGGCAACGAGGCGTCGCTGCGCCTGCTGGTCCGCCTCGGCTTCCGCGAGTCGGGCTCGCACCCGCCACACCTGCGCCTCGTCCGGCCAGGACCCGGCGAGCGCCTCCCGGTGCTGCGGGGCCGCCGGGTCTGCTGACCACCCGGTCGGGCGGCGCGGCGACCTCAAGAGCCGGGTGGCCCCGGCCGAACCTCTCGGCATGCTCCCGCACCGCGACCCCGTGCCGGAGCACCTGCGCCTGCTGCCGTCCACGGACGCCGACGTCGTGCTCCACCTGTCGCCCGGCGGGCGGCTGCTCGCCGCCAGCGACGGCGTGGCCGAGCTCCTGGGCTGGGACCTCGCGCGGCTCGCCGAGGAGGGGCTGTCAGCCGTCGTCGAGGACGAGGCGCTGCGCGCGGCCGTCCGGCAGGTGCGCGACGCCCTCGCGCGCACCGGAACCGCGCGACGCACGCTGCAGCTGCCGAGCGCGGCCGGGCCGGTCTGGCTGGACGTGGCCGCCAAGGTCCTGCGCGGGCCCGACGGCCCGTACGTCCACGTCAACGCGCGGGACGTCACCGAGGACCTCGCCGAGACCGCGCAGCTCACCGCGTCCGAGCAGCAGTGGCGGGTGGCGTTCGAGCACTCCCCCATCGGCGGAGCGCTGCTCGACCCGCAGGGCGGCGTGCTGCTGGCCAACGACGCGCTCTGCGCGATGCTCGGCTGGCGCCCGCACGAGCTGTCGCGGCTCGCGCTGAGCGACTTCGTCGCCCTGGACGGCGGCATGGACGAGCCGTGCTGGTGGGGCTCCCTCGTCGACGGCACCGGCGGCGACCAGGTCGAGGACCGGATGCTGCGCACCGCCGACGGCCACCTGCTCTGGGCCCGGCTGTCGGCGTCGAGCGTCCCGGCGCCGGCGCCGCCGCGGCGCGTCATGGTGCAGCTGCAGGACATCACCGAGCGCCGCGAGGCCGAGCTGCAGCTGGCCAACCGGGCGCTGCACGACAGCCTCACCGGCGCGCCGAACCGCTTCCTCACCCGCCAGTGGCTGTCGAGCGCGCTCGAGGACCACCCGGGCCAGGGCGTCGGGGTCCTCTACTGCGACCTCGACCGGTTCAAGGTCGTCAACGACAGCCTGGGGCACGGCGCCGGCG